>SXSP01000443.1 GCA_005792225.1 Bdellovibrionales bacterium
AATCAAGGCCTACCTCAAAATCCGCATGCTCGACTCCTACGCCCACGCGATGCCCGAGAAATTTGTAAAACAGAATTTCGATTTCTACGCGAAGACGTTCTCGGGACCAAAAGAACTCCCGGTTCGCTGGAAAAGATGCGTGACATCCATCAACAACTCTTTGGGTTTCGCTCTCGGCCGCTCTTACGTGAAATTGAAGTTCGCGGGTCAGAGCAAGGAGATCGCGAAAACAATGATCTCAAACGTCGGCGCCGAACTCGGAGAAATCATCGACGATCTCCCCTGGATGGATCGCGCGACGAAAAAGGCTGCCAACGAAAAACTCAAGTCACTCGCGAACTACGTCGGCTTTCCCGACAAATGGCGGAACTATGACGCCCTTAAAGTCGAGAGAGGCTCCTACCTCCACAATCGAATGAACGTGACCGCATTTAATATTCGCTACGATCTCGATAAGATCGGCAAACCCGTCGATGTCGATGATTGGGATATGGTTCCGTCGGCCGCCAATGCTTATTATCACCCGCTTCAGGCCAAAATGGTTTTCCCTGCCGGAATTCTCCAGCCTCCCTTCTTCCATGAGAGCTACAATGCTTACTCGAACTATGCCGGTATCGGCATGGTCATGGGCCACGAAATCTCGCACGGATTTGACGATCAGGGCCGGCAGTTTGACGCCAAGGGCGCCATGCGCGACTGGTGGACCGAAAAGTCCTCAAAGGAATTCAACGAACGCGCCCAGTGCCTCGCCAAGCAGTACAATGCCTTCACGATCCCGACGGGAGAGAATGTAAATGGACAGCTCACTCTTGGCGAAAACATCGGTGACCAAGGCGGCGTTAAAATAGCGTACTACGCCTGGAAGAAGACGGTTCCGAAGTCCGATCAGAAAAATGAGACGGCGTTTCGCGAGTCTCAAAAACGTTTTTTCCTCGCCTTCGCGCAGTCGTGGTGTTCGAAGTACAGTGACGCCTACTTACAAACCATGGTGAAGACCAATCCGCACGCGCCCGCGCGCTTTCGTGTGAATGGACCGCTCATGAACTTCAACGAGTTCGCGACCGCGTATCAGTGCAAGGAAGGCTCTAAGATGGCGCCCAAGAACCGGTGCGTGGTCTGGTGACGGAACTGGAATCCTTCGATCAGACAATTGTTTTTTGCGATGGAGCTTGTTCGGGTAACCCCGGCCCCGGGGGCTGGGGCGTCGTGATTGCGACCATGGATGGCCACGTTCGCGAACTCGGTGGTGGAAATCCGAAGACGACGAACAACCAAATGGAGATTAAAGCCACTCTCGAGGCCCTCCGCTACCTGGGAGACCGCCCGGGACCCATCACGATTTACACTGATTCTGTTTATGTGATCCGCGGGATCACTCAATGGATCTGGGGCTGGATGCGAAACGGCTGGAAAACCGCCGAAGGCGGGGAAGTCTCGAATAAAGATCTCTGGCAGGCTCTCTCCGGCGTCGTCGCCCAAAGGAAGAAACTGGGCGAACTCAACTGGAAATACGTTCGCGGTCACACCGGCGTTCCCGGAAACGAACGCACCGACGCTATTGCGGTCGCATTCTCCAAGGGCGGATACGTTCGCCTCTACGACGGACCTCTTCTGGGTTACGAGTACGCGGTCCTCGATCTCCCTCCCGACAATGGCCTCCCCGAAATGACTTCAAAAAAGGGCGAAAAGAAAGCCGCGTTCTCCTACTTAAGTCTTTTAGGCGGCACACCTATGCGCCACACCAACTGGCCCGACTGCGAGCGCAGGGTGAAGGGCCAGCCCGGCGCGAAGTTCAAAAAGGCAACCTCAGCGCAAGACGAGATTGCGATCTTGCGTTCCTGGGGCGTTGATCCAAGCCGGTTGAAGTAGGAATTTTTAGGCCGCGGGTTTCACGACTTCGCGGTCGCCGAGGAATTTTCTTAGTTCATCGATTAAGGCATGACGACGGATGGGCTTTGCCATGAAGGCATCCATCCCGCTCGCGAAACATTTCTCGCGATCCGAATCAAAGACGTTCGCCGTGAGCGCGATGATCGGAATGCGTCGACCTGAGGTGAGTTCCAGGCGCCGAATCTCCATCGTCGCTTCGAACCCGTCCATTTCCGGCATCTGACAGTCCATCAAGACGAGGTCGTACTTACCGGTTTGCCAGGCTTCGACGGCTTCCCGCCCGTTCACAACCGCCTGCGCACGGATCCCGATCCGCCGCAAAATTGTGAGCGTGAGCATTTGATTTGTCGAATTGTCCTCGGCGAGGAGGACACGAGCTTGCGCGAAATCGACCGCCTCAGTTCCGGAGTTAGATTGGGGCTTCTTGTCTTCATCCTGCGCGAGCAGCTCAACCCCCGCCGTATCGACGATGGCGTTAAAAAGTTCCGATTGTTTCACGGGGCTCGCGATCCAGCGGTCAATTAAATCGGGCTCGATGAGTGCATCGGGATTGCGGTGATAAAGACCCTTCGTATCGACGGCGATAATGCGAGCGCCCTGACTTGCGCGGGCGCGGTAGAGAGAGACGATGAGCTCCGGCGAGAGTGCGCTGAGGGCCACGCAGATGAGGTCCCCTTTTTTCGCATCTCCCGTTACGAGCTCCGAAGCCTTTGTGTGCACGAAGGGGAACCCCCATGCGCCCAAGTACTTACCGATAATCTCACTGGCCTCGAGCTCATCACCGACGATGACGATCCTCGATTGGAGTTTCGCTGGCTTCGAGTAGGTGGCCGAGATCGGTTTACGATCGAGAATGGCCAGAGGAACCTCAAACCAAAACGTCGTGCCCTTTCCAATTTGGCTCTCGAGCGAGATCTTTCCACCCATTCGTTCGATGAGCGTCTTACTGATCGAGAGACCAAGTCCCGTTCCGCCATGCTTGCGGGAAGTTGAGCTGTCAGCCTGAGTGAAGGGGCGAAAGAGTTTCGCCGCCTGCTCTTCCGAAATTCCGATTCCGGAATCGATCACCTCGAAACGAATGGTGGCGACTTCGTCGGTCTCGGAGATCTTACGACATCTCACCTGAACCTTACCCATGTCGGTAAACTTCACCGCATTACTCAAAAGATTCAGAAGAATTTGCCCGAGTCGACCGAAGTCCCCGCTCACTCGCGAAGGAAGATCGGGGTCAAGTTCAGTGAATAGACCCGTACCCTTGTCACTCGCGCGCATCATGACGAGTTCCGCCTGGCCCTCGACCAATTCCGCGAGACTGAAAGGAATCGATTCAAGCTCAATCTTATCACCCTCAATCTTGGTGAAATCGAGGACGTCGTTGATCAGCTGAAGAAGCGATTCGCCGGAACTCTTGATGATCTTCAGATAACGGCGCCGCGTTTGCCGATCCGGCGTCGAATCTAAGAGGTCGGAAAGCCCGATGATCGCATTCAGCGGCGTG
>SXSP01000444.1 GCA_005792225.1 Bdellovibrionales bacterium
AGCTCGCGCCTCACGCAACGCTTGAGAATGCAGTCCGCGCTTACGAACTCAATCGGAGCGGGAACCTTTACTCCTAAAGACGGCGGCCTCTTCACCGTCTCGGGTTCGTTGAACGTAGAACAAGCGGGCGCCGCGTTCGATGCTCTGAAGGAGGAACTCCTGAAGATCGTCGCCGAGCCCCCCACGGCCGATGAGCTCAAACGTGCGATCGTTAATTTGGAGAGCGAAGAGTTTTATTCAATGGAGACGATCGAAGCCGTCGCCCGCAAGGCGGGAAGTTTCGAGAACCTCATGGGTGATTACGCCTATTTTCAAAAGTTCATGAAGCAGATTTACGCGCTCACGCCCGAGGACATTCAGAAGGCTGCGCGCAAATATCTTTCGACCGATGCGCTCAACCTCGTGATGATGACACCTCGAAATGAAAAGGAGCTGACCAAGCAACTGCAAACTTGGCTGAAGGACTACGAAAAGAAGTTCGCCGTCGCGAAGAAAAACAAATCGCCTCAAGCAAAGCGTGCTTCGGTGAAAAAGGTGAAGTGGTCACTCGGCGAATCCGCGGGCGCCGAGGCGAAAGTCGAAAAGCATGTTTTAAGTTCAGGTGCGACCGTCTTCTTCCGCGAAAGTCAGGCGACTCCCGTGTTGAGCGCGAAGGCCGCTTTCCTCGGCGGGCTCCGGGTTGAGGATCCCAAGCAAACGGGCGTGACCGAACTTCTGTCGCGCGTTTGGACGAGCGGAACGAAAGAGCTGGACGAAGCCCAGATCGCCCAGAGAATCGAGAACATGGCCGGAGGAATCAGTGCCTTCGGCGGCCGCAACTCCGCCGGCCTCTCGATGCAAACGATTTCTCCCTTTGAGGCCGAATCGATCGAGCTCTTCGACGAAATCTTGGTTGGACCCGTTGTTTCTGAAGCGGCAGTTGAGCGAGAGAAAACGGTCATGGCCGAAGCCATCCGTTCTCGCGAGGACAACCCTGGTCAACTCGTCTCGCAACTCTTCACCGAGACCATGTTCAAGGGGCATCCCTACGAGCGCGATCTTTACGGCACCCGCGAATCCGTGCAGTCTCTGACGAAGACGCAAGTGAATGATCACTTTAAGAAAATGGCGAAGGCCAAAAACTTGATGATCACCGTGTCCGGAAGCATCGACCGAGATAAGTGGCTCAAGCGTCTTGAAAACGCGACCGCTCGCTTGCCTCAGGGACAGCCGTTGAAGAACGAGTTCAAACATCAAGGGCCTTCAAAAAACGTTCACGAGTTCAAGTCGCTCACACGCGAACAAACTCACATCATCATCGGCTACAAAGGGCTGACGCTCTCTGATCCACGCAGGTTTACCCTTCAGATCGTTCAGTCGATCTTGGCCGGGCAGGGTGGACGTCTTTTCATCGAACTTCGTGATAAGGCTTCGCTCGCTTACCCCGTTGCTCCGATGCGCATGGAAGGGATCGACACGGGGTACTTCGGTGCCTACATCGGCTGCTCTCCTCAGAAGGGCGAGAAGGCGATCCAGATGATGCAAGACGAATTCAGAAAGCTCGTCGATACGAAAGTTCCGGATGCGGAGTTGGAGCGTGCGAAGCGCTACCTCATCGGCCGCCACGATATCGACTTGCAGAGGAATTCGGCCATCAGCTCTTCGATTCTCTTCAACGAGATTTATGGAATCGATAGCTCGGAAGTTTTCCGCTACGCCGATTTCCTGCGCGACATCACGGCGGAGGACATTCAGCAACTCGCTCGGGATATTTTCGCGCAGCCCTTCGTGCTCTGCGCGGTCGGTCCCACGCGACCTTGGTAACCGCCGCAGGTCTGGGGCCGTCTCATTTTGAGCCGGTCCTTTGACCAAGATTCTAATCTGGCTGGCGAAATTTCGCCCCGCCCCACGAATTTTGATAAACTAGGGTATGGGTCCTATGGCCCAAGAGGATGTGCATCATGGGTCGCGACGACCATGGTTCGGCTTCTCCCTTGCTGGTCTCAACGAAAGAGTACTTCGACGAGATCGTGACTGACGCTTTCGAGAAGCGGAAGTTAAAGACGTACCCACTCGTCAAAGGTTACATTGTCGAGCTCCTGGAGTTTTACGTTCCTGCGGCGAATCTCTTTGATGAACTCGATTCATCGGGGCGACGAGTTCAGGGAACTCTGGCTGAGACGATGTTGAAGGCGCAGAGCGCGGATGCTCTCGTAAAAATTGAACTGCTTAAAAAACTTGGCGATCGTTCCCTCTACATCAGTGGTTTCTTCGGCGACTCACTTCAGCGTAAGCTCGTCGACCTCGACTACTACGCGGATATGGGTGGCATGGCCTACGGCCAGCTCGCGGAGTGCGTGCGCGAGGATACCTTGTCGAAGGTCTACCGCGAGATCGCGCGTCGCTTTTCTGAATTCGCCGAGATTCTTACTTACATCAGTTCCCGGGCGCAGCTTCACAATGAAGAGAACATCATGCGGCTCTTCGAGACTTATGCGCGCACCGGTTCTGAACTGGCTCGAGAAAAGTTGATCGAAAAGGGCCTGGTCCCAGCCGATCATCTGCCTTTGAAGAAGCCCCAATGAGGTTTGTGGACAGCCTGCGTCCCGCGAGCTAAAATAACGACATGTTTGGCATGGGAATGGGACATATGCTGCTTCTCGCGGCCATCGCGCTCATCGCGATCGGCCCGAAGCAATTGCCGGAAGTCGCGCGCATGATCGGGAGATTTCTGAACGACTTGCGAAACGTCCGCGATGAATTCACGCGCACGATCGTCGAAGCTCGCGACAGCGCGAACGCGCAGTTGATGGAGCAACAACAGCAGTTGGATCAGCAGCTCAATCCAGAGCTTTATCAACAGCAGAACCCGGCGGCCGAAGCCGAGTTGAATCAGCAAGCCAACCAGCAAGCGGCTGATGAGCAAAACCAAATGGCTTTCGATCTCAATGCGGAGCCCACTGCAACGACCACCGAAAACACCACCGAAAACACCACCGACTCGGCAGCGACGACAACACCTTCGACTGACCGGAAAGATTCCTGATCATGATTGAAAATGCGAATGATCCCTCAACCGGCCAGACTCTGACGGATCATTTGACTGACCTTCGCAACTGCTTGGTGAAATCAGCTTACGGAGTGGTTGTCGGAACGCTGCTTTGCTGGATGTTCAGCGAAAAGATGTTCGACATCATTCGCGCCCCGATCGCCCCCTATCTTGAAACGGGTGGTCTCGTCTTCACGAATCCCATGGATAAATTCATGGCTCACATCAAGCTCGCCTTCATGGGTGGAGTGATGGTGTCGTGCCCGGTTTGGCTCTACCAACTTTGGTCATTCATTGCGCCCGGCCTCTACGCGAATGAAAAGAAGTACACCATCACGTTTATCACCGCGGGTTCAGGCCTCTTTGCTTCGGGTGTTCTCTTCGTTTACTTCGTCGTATTTCCGGCGGCGTTTCATTTTCTGCTGACGTTTGGCGGAACCGCCGATAAGCCGATGATCACGATTTCCGAGTACCTTTCGTTCTTCATCACGACTACCCTTGTTTTTGGTGCGGCGTTCGAGCTTCCCCTCGTGATCGTTCTTCTCGGTATGATCGGCGTCGTGAACTCGACGATGCTCCGTGAAAAGCGGCGGTATGCGATTGTCGCCATCGCCGCGGTCGCCGCGGTCGTCACACCGCCGGATCTTCTCAGTATGCTTCTGCTTCTCATCCCGATGTGGGGCTTCTACGAAATCTCAATCCTCATCGTCGCTCTTCTGGAGAAGAAAAGGGCCGCGTGAAAGATTTCAGCAAAGCCAAGTACACGGCGATCATCAGTGATCTACATCTCTGCGAGGCCGAGCCCATCAACGAGCGCTTTCCTCTGTGGAAGAAGTATAAAACGCGCGAGTTTTTCTTCGACCAAGTCTTCTCGGACTTTCTTCGTCACATCACCGAGATGGCAGAGGGACAAGAGGTCGAGTTGATCCTTAACGGCGATATCTTTGATTTCGATAGCGTCATGGCGCTCCCCGAAGATCCTCCTTACCACGTGAGTTGGCTCGAGAAGAGTCGCGGACTTTTTCCCGAAGCCGACAAGTCGGTCTTTAAGCTCGAAAAGATTCTCGATGATCACAAGGAGGGGCTGGATGCCCTCCGCTGGTTCATCTCGTGCGGTCATCGCGTCGTCTTTGTCATCGGAAACCACGACCTCGAGCTGCATTGGCCTCAGGCTCAGGCAAAGGTTCTCGAGCGACTGGATTTACCAGAGGCGTTTCGTGAGAACGTCAGATTCTGCGAATGGTTCTATATCAGTAATGAAGACACGCTGATCGAACACGGCAATCAACAAGATCCCTATTGCCTTTGCCATGATCCGCTGAATCCGTATGTGCAGCAGTACAACAAGGTCGAGATCCGTCTGCCATTCGGGAATATCGCATGTCGGTACATGATCAACGGAATGGGCTTCTTTAATCCGCATGTCGACGGCAACTACATCATGTCGATCACGGAGTATCTGAAGTTCTTCTTCAAGTACATGGCGCGGGCGCAGCCGCTTCTGATCTGGACTTGGTTCTGGGGGTCCTGCCAGACGCTAGTGAAATCGCTTTCCGATGCACTCCTTCCGTCACTTCGCGATCCGCTTCGAATTGAGGATCGAGTCGAAGAAGTTGCCGTGAAAGCGAATGCGACCCCGCGCATGGTGCGGGAGTTGCGGGAGCTCTTTGCGAATCCCGCGGCTCGCCGACCCATGATCATTGCGCGTGAGCTCTGGCTCGATCGCGCCTTCATGATTCTGATCGGGCTCCTCGTCTTGTTCCAAATTTTCCTGTTCATCAAACAGGTTTACGACTTCTCCGTATTTTGGATGTTCATTCCGATTTTGCTCCTGGTGCCGTTCTTTTTGTTCTACAGCCGAACGATCCGCTCCAACGTTTCCCAATATAAGGAACCGCAAGACGATATCCTCGCGATGAGCGGTGCCATCACAAAAACGAACCGGGTCGTGTACGGCCACACCCATATCGTCAGGCACGAAGTGATCGGCGCAATCGAACATCTCAACCCTGGATCGTGGTCACCGGCGTTCCTCGATGTCGAATGCACTAAGCCTATCGGTCACAAAACATTCGTTTGGATCCATCCGGGTGAGTCAGGCTTGCGCGAATCGCGAATCTTTCAATTCCGGAATTCCGCTGCCGTCGGTGAAGAGGCGCAACCAGAAATGCTCCTCAAAGCACGCGGCTAACGCCTCGCTCCAATCAAATTTGTTTGTCAAAACCTTCGATGACCCGGAGCAGCTTTCTTGTCAGCTGCGATTTAACTGATCTAGACTGACGCCAATTGATTCTGATGTTCCGAGACTCACCAAAGCGCGAAGGAGAGCGAGAGTATGGCGGAAGTTCTTGTCGTAACAAGCAAAGTGAAAAAGTATATCAAGGACAAAGGTGGCTGCAACACTTCCGCGGAAACCGTTGAAGTACTGAGCAAAGCCGTTGAGGCACTTTGCGAAAAAGGCATCGAGAGCGCAAAAGCTGATGGCCGCAAAACGGTCATGGCTCGTGACATCGTCATCGACCACCTTTAATTCACTCCGATTCATTTCGGCTGGTACTGAGAGGACGCTCACGATAACGGAGCGTCCTTTTTTATTTTCCGCCGATTAAGTCCTGAAGGCGATCCCAGTCGATGATCTCGACGCCGAGTTCCTGAGCCTTCTGGAGTTTGGATCCCGCCTCATCGCCGGCCAAAACAAAATCAGTTTTTTTGCTCACGGAGCCGACGGCCTGGCCACCGTGAGCTTCAATGAGATCTTTAGCCTCGTCGCGAGGAACCGGAAGTGTCCCCGTGATGACGATCTTTTTTCCCTCGAGCGCCTGGGAACCTGCGGTCTTCTTTTTCTTCGAAACGACTTCGTAAGTGACGCCGAGCTTTTGAAGTGCCGCGATCTCTTTGACGAGAGTTTTGTTCGAGAGCGCTTTTCGGATGGAGTCTGCGACCTTTGGGCCGATTTCTTCGACTTCCAGGAGCTCTGTTTCACTCGCGTCGATCAACCTCTCAATCGTGCCGAAGTGTTTAGCGAGGTGCTTGGCGGTGGTTTCGCCGACGAAGCGAATGCCGAGGGCGAAGATCAAGCGCGGCAATGTTGAGTGGCGACTCTTGTCGATACTCTCCAAAATATTCGTCACCGACTTTTCGCCCATACGCTCAAGGCTGATCAGTTGATCGAACTCAAGTCGGTAAAGATCCGAGAAAGAGCGGATGAGTCCCTTATCGACGAACGTTTCGATGAGCTTATCGCCGAGGCGTTCGATATTCATGGCCCGTCGTGCGGCGAAATGCTTGAGCGACTCTTTGAGGATGGCCGGGCAAATGGGATTTACGCAGCGATAGACGACTTCCTCGTCGAGCTTGGTGACGGGTTCACTGCACACCGGGCATTTCTTCGGAATCTTGAACGGTTTCGAATCCACCGGCCGTTTCTCGACGACGACCTTAACGACTTCCGGAATGACGTCTCCCGCACGTTGAATGATCACGGTATCGCCGACGCGCACGTCTTTCCGGTCGATTTCGTCCTGGTTATGGAGAGTCGCGTTCGTGATCGTGACGCCGCCGACACGCACGGGTTCCATGATGGCGACCGGAGTGAGAGCGCCGGTTCGACCCACCTGAACGGCGATCTCTCGAATTTTTGTCGTGCCTTGCTCTGGCTGGAACTTGGCCGCCACAGCCCATCTGGGGCTGCGAGCAACGAAGCCAAGTTCGCGTTGCAGGCCGTAGTTGTCGACCTTGACGACGATGCCATCAATGTCGAAGGGGAGGAGATGCCGAATTTTTTCGACCAAGTGATAGTAGGCGATCGCTTCGTTCGCGCCCCGGCAGGCGCGGGCGAGGGGGGGACGAACGAGTTCTTTTTTCTTCGTCCAAGCTTCAAGCTCCTGTTTCGTGCGTTCACAAAACCGATCCATCGGTTCTTTCGGGTCCGCGATGCCGACGGTCGGAAGGCTCGCGCCGGCCAGGAATGTTTCGAATTCCGATTGCGACTTGAACGAGATCCCTTCGATGACTCCCGGTGCGTAGGCGAACATTCTCAGCGCGCGCGACGCCGTAATACGAGGGTCGAGCTGTCGGATGGATCCGGCCGCAGCATTTCGAGGATTCGCAA
>SXSP01000445.1 GCA_005792225.1 Bdellovibrionales bacterium
GCCACGCGGTTTTGATTGAGCCGGGACTCTTCGCGATTGAGAAATCAAAGAGAAGAATGAAAGTCTTTATTGAGCTCTCGATCTGGCTCGGGCACTCGCTCGCAACGCCTTCATTGCCTCAATGGGTGAACGAAAGAAAAACGGCTCATTGGACATATAATGATCTTCCGCTCTACAAAATTTTTGGCTTCAACGAAGACACGTCGATCGCTCCCATCCATAAGTTCGGCGTGAATTGGGCAATTTATAAGGCAAGCGTATCCGAGATTTTCCCCGCGCTCCGGAGTCTGGCTGAGACTCGCGACGATGGTGGGGAGAGAGCTGAGAAACTACAATATTTCCTCTCAGACATGGAGAACAAGGGACTATGAAAACAATCGTTCCAAGCTTAGCGCGTGCTGACTTCAAATATTTACTCTTCGCAGAAGTCTACACTCGTGTTGAAGAGCCAAAGACCAAACGCAAGGCTTTCGGCCTCCTTGAGGCGGCGATTACGTGTTTTTCGAGAAAAGGTCTCGACCAAGTGACGCTGGAAATGATCGCTCGCGAAGCCGGTGTGACCCGGAATCTTTTAAAGCACTACTTCAAGGATCTTGAGGATATTCGCGAGCTCTCGGTTAAGTACATACGTCTTCTCTTCCAACGGATCGCGATCGACGCTTTGGCTTCGGGCGAGGAGGCGGATGTGATGCTCGCTCGTTACGTTGATGCATGTTTCTACTGGGTTGAAAATTTTCGCGTGCACGCACTCGTTTGGCTCGCGTTTCTCCATCGTTGCTCACGAGATAAGAAATTGCGCGAACTGAACACGCTCGCGGGAGCGGTGGGCGAAGAAAGGATCGCGAACCTCATCCGATTAGGTTGCGAAAAAGGCGTGTTCGCTCCCACGACCTCCGAAGACGCGGCAAAGGTCATTCAATCTTTGATCACGGGAGCGTTGATCATTAGCGTGAGCGAAGAACTCGCCCGACCCAAGGGACTTGCCGTCGCCACGCGCGAGCAGTGTCTCGCGGTGGCTGGACTTAGACGTATATCGGCGAATGCGCCGGTTACCGAGCAGCTCTCAGCCCGTCAAAGAGTTATTTAAGGATACTCCAACTTCGGATACCAATCTCTTCCGCGCCCACCGGGAGTCAGATCGAGGATGTTCCAAAGTGGCGTCGGATCGGGTGCCAGTCGCGGGTCTTGACCTGGATCTGCCGTGCCGCCGAACTCGGCCGCCCAGAAGTGATGAGTCTTCTCGCCGTCTTTGACCCAAACATCGAGAGCAGGCCACTCTTCGCCATTCGGACTAAGTCCTCGGTAGGCACGTGCGAAGTCATCACCGATGGTTTGGTAAAATTTTAGATTTCGCCAGCCCCGTTCGCGCGCGAACTCCATCTGTCTTGCGACGGGCGAGCGACCGAAGACGGCAAAAGAGACACGTTGTTCAATATCGACGACGGGAATATCCATCGAACCTAAGAACGATGTGCACATCGGGCAGGGACGCTCACGTTCGGGACCGAACATCCAGAAATAAGTGACGAGCGTTTGGTGTTGACCGAAAATCTCGGGCCACGAAACTTTTTTTCCGTCGCGGTCGAGGAACTCGTAATTTCGCGCTTCGCCTCCGAGAGGCAGCGAGCGGCGCATCGCCGCCACTCTCTCGATGTGGCGTCTCAGTTCGATCTCCGCGGCGAGAAGATCCGTCCGCGCCCGGCGATATTCGTAGCTGTCATTCGGATAGGGCTTGCTCGCTTCTCGGGCAAGTTCCATCGCGGGTCTCAGTTTTTCCATCTTGTCTCCTGATTTATTTTGCATCGCAGGCCGAGGGAGCGGGAATCGAATCAACGAGGTCCTTCGACGGTGTTGCCGTTTTTTGAGCCTCAAACTTCTTTGTCCAGTCGCATGCGGCTTTGACATCTCCCTCACAGGCTCTTCTGAGTGAGGCGATCATAACCTGATAATCTTGGCGGCTCTTCGCCTGAGCGGCCGCGGCTAGGCAGCCGCGAGCGTCTTTCAGCTCGCAGCTTCGTGCAAGGGCCTCTTGGTCAGCTTTCTCTGGCGGTTTGCACGAATAAAGATCCGCGCGGTAAACGAGATCCGTCTTCGCGGTTCCGTCGACTTTTTTGACGAGAACCGTGTCCGCACCCACTTTGGTTGCGAAGTTCTTCGCATGAATGGTCAGGTTTTCTTCGGCACCCTTGGGATTTAGGTGGAACAGGGGAGCCTCGTGGGATGTGAAGCGCTCCACCAAAATGCAACATGCCGGGGGCTGGTCGACTTTTTTAACTTCATCGGCACCGGGCTTGAGCGTCGCGGTCGCGCATCCGGCGAGCGGAAGAATAATCAAAATCAACAATCGGCGCATGAGGTCTCCTTTGCGTTTTTCATCTGATGGTCACCTTACGATCACCTGGCGATCACCTGATGTTAAAAAACGATTGAGACGGCGTCACGTAGAGAATGCGTCGAACTTTTCCTCTATTCTTCGATGGCGTCCATTCGAAGGAGCAGGCGCTCATCGCGCTTTGATTTCACGGAGGGAGATCGGTGAACCAAGGCGCGTCCCGAACCACCGGGAAATCTTTCGCCCTTTAAAATCGCGATGGTTTGTGCTGGAACTCTCTGAATTTCGGCGAGTGGTTGCATGACGAGATCATTTCGCTGCTTGCCCAAGCCTGCTCGGTTCACATCCTCATCGTGGAGCCACTCGGTCCCTTGACCCAAATACGTCGTAATCAGTCGCATAGGGACGTAATCGACGTGGAAGGCGCTGCAGTTGTCGGTGCTGATTTTTTCAAGCTTGATGCCGATGTTCTGACCGCCGGTCACCTTTAAAAATTCTTGTGATAAACCCATGACGTCCTCGAAGAAGCTGAGGGCGTCTTCGCTCCGCAGTTGCAAGACATGATCGAGTTCCGCACCGATGAGGAGGGGATCGTCGCCTTCTCCGAACACCATAGAGACCGATCGAAACTCAGAATCGAGAATTTCCGTGAGCGCGAACCATCTTTTCGGCGGTCGCGGAAGCAAAGCCAAATTTTTTGAAGGATCTCGGATCGCAAGGGCGTCGCCCCAGTTCCGGCAAACGAGTACGTGCCCGAGAGCAAATTCATCTGCTTTGGTTTGTGCAAGCATGCTCCATCCTCCCGAAGAAGGTAATAAACGCGC
The DNA here is from genome assembly GCA_005792225.1 of Bdellovibrionales bacterium. Lineage (GTDB taxonomy): Bacteria > Bdellovibrionota > Bdellovibrionia > Bdellovibrionales > JAMPXM01 > SXSP01. Next base: position 3,157 of record SXSP01000445.1, read on the forward strand.
AAATTTCGAAATGCAAATGATTTGCAATTAAGTTGCAAGCGAGTCGGAAGTCGTTTTATGGTGCTGGTCGATGAGGAGAACACAAATGCGGACTTTGCCGGTGACGGTTTTATCTGGATTCTTAGGCGCGGGAAAAACGACGCTACTCAACCACGTCCTCCATAATCGCGAGGGACTCAAAGTTGCGGTCATCGTAAATGACATGAGCGAAGTCAACATTGATGCCGAGCTCGTAAGGGACGGGACATCACTCTCGCGAACGGAAGAAAAGCTCGTCGAAATGAGTAATGGATGCATTTGCTGTACTCTCCGGGAAGATTTACTGAAGGAGGTGAGTCGACTGAGTCAGGAAGGGCGTTTCGACTATCTTCTTATTGAGTCCACGGGAATTTCGGAGCCCCTGCCGATCGCGGAAACGTTCACTTTCGAAGACAAAGCCGGTCACTCACTTTCTTTGGTCGCAAAACTCGATACGATGGTCACCGTCGTGGATGCGTTCAATTTCCTTCACGACTACGATCAATCTGATGATTTGAAGGAACGAGGTTTACATTTAGGGGATGAAGATGATCGAACGGTGACGGATTTGCTGGTTGATCAAATCGAGTTCGCCGACGTCATTATTCTGAATAAGACAGACTTAGTGAGTGCGGAAGTACTCATGAGAGTCGAAGGAATCGTTCATCATCTGAATCCCGGCGCAAAACTCATACGTTCGCAAAACTCGCGCGTCGCCTTAGGTGAGATTCTAAACACGAATCTCTTTTCGTTCGA
>SXSP01000446.1 GCA_005792225.1 Bdellovibrionales bacterium
GCTCTTCTCCTGTAAAATCTTTTGACGTACGATGTAACTCCGACATTTTCCTCTCCTGCTCGTTCATTCACGAGCTGTGAGAGGCCCTCGACTGGTTTTAACTCAGCCTGGAAACCGGAAGGAATTTCGTTGCACCCAACAAGCGTCGCTACGCTCCGATAGCCGGGCGGAATCGAACCGAAACAGCCGGGCGCCTTAACCGAAATACGCACCGACGGCGGATTACGTGGTCTATCTTGAGAACCCGCGAGAGAAGCCGCGTTCTTCAACCGTCTCATGGTCGAAGCTTCGCAGCCATCTTAGGAACGACGACCTGACGCTTGAGACAAAGCGAATCGCGAAGACGAAGGATGGCGTCCTGCTCGTCGAATTTGAGATCAGTGCCGACTCGAAAATAAAATTTAGACCTGAGTGGATATGGCTCACGCAGAACGGAATCACGCGTCCTATTCACAGCCTTGCGCTGTCTGGCCAGGAACTGCGAGCCGGAGAGCGAGTTCAAGGCGTGATGCAGGTCTTGAGGGACGACGTTTCAGGATCGCTTCCACTGAAAATCGAATTGAGAAGGAAAAAGACCTCTTATCTCACAATCCCGAAGGTGGCTGCATGGAAATAGCTCTGAAACAAGCCTTCAAGGAAAAGCTGAGTAGCTTTTTCTTGAAGGATAAAATGTATTTTCTCAAGCGACGTGAGGTCAATTGGAGGAGCGTTAGAACCTGCGCCTTGGGCGCCGGTGCTCTCGGCCTCGTGGTTATACTTTTGCTTCCTGCCCCGCAGGCCGAGCAAGGCTCATTCCACGAAAGAACCGACGGCGAACTCAAATCCAGTGCGACTCAGGAGAGCGATCCGACTGAAGAGGCACTAGCGCAAATAAGAAATCAGAGTCCCGGCCGGTCGGTTCCAGGCTCGCTCGATCATCTCTACGCGCGAAGTGATGGCGCGAGTGGTTCCGGCTCTGGCAATGACCGAGCGAGTTCCATGATTCTCGCTCGCGGCGGTCTCGATTCAAAAACCCAAATCCCTCCAGGGAGTCGTTTGTCGGTTCGCCTATATGAGAAAGCCATCGTTGCAAATCAAGGGATACCAGTCATCGGCCTTGTGACCCGTGATTTTGTTCATGAGAACAGTATTGCTGTCCCCGAAGGGTCGAGGCTCTTCGGCGAAGTATCGTTCGACGAAGGAAGCGACCGGGCCAAAGTGGACTGGCGCTCGATCCAGTTTCCCGATGGCCGTGAGCGACAGCTTGCCGCCATCGGCGTCAGCGCCGACGGGCAAGTTGGCGTCTCGGGCAAAGTCCACTCGGACGCCGTGAAGAACACTTTTGGCCAGACGCTCACGCGCTTTATCGGCGCGTATGCAGAAGGCTCCATGCAGCGCGGGGCCTTGGGCGGAAATCCCGGCGGGAGCGATAACGGTTGGAAAAATGCCATCGCGGAAACCGCGAAGGATCGCGCAGAAGCGTGGGCCGAAGGCATGAAGAAGGAGAAACAATGGATTGAGGTATCGGAGAGAACGGAGTTCTACGCTGTTCTGACACAGAACTTTGCCTTCCGTGATCCAGGAACTACCTATGGCAGATAAACCCAAAGAAAAATCGCAGGTCAGCGATTCGTCGCTAATCTGGGGAGCCGGAATTGTTTTCGGCATGATGGTTCTCAACAAACTCTGCGAATTCTTCTTGAGATGGATCAAGAATCCGACCAACCAGATGATCCTGGTCGGCGCACTCATAGTGCTTTTAACAATTCTGTTCTACTGGCTAGCGAGAAAGCGCGAAGGGCGCCTCGCCAAAGGCAAGCTAGAGGCCGCCGTGATCGGTCCCGACAAAGACGCGATATTTTGCGGGCAAACGAATAAGAGAGAATCCGTCTACATCAAACCGAAGCAGCGGGCCATGCACACTCAGGTCATCGGCACCACGAACGCCGGCAAGACGGAGTCCGTGATTCTGCCTTGGGCGATCCAGGACATTCAACAGGGCCGAGGTCTCGTGCTCATCGACGGAAAAGCCGACCGGAGCTTACTCAACAAGCTCTGGGCTTACGTCGTCGATTCAGGGCGCGAGAAGGATTTTCGCTTGTTCTCGTTGAGTGATTTGGATGCTTCCCACCAGTTCAACCCGTTGATCGGTGGAACGCCGGAAGAGGTCTCCGAGCGCGTCTTTAACGCTTTTGAGTTCGAGAATCCCCACTACCGAAGCGTGCAATTCGAGATCTTCTCCCAGGTCATGCGGATTTTCGCCGAAGTCGGAAAGGTGCCAACCTTTCTGCGGCTCCACCAGGCGATCACCGAGCCCGAACGGCTCAAGTACATGGCAAAAGAAATTAAGGATGAGGCGCTGAAGGCTTGGATGAACTACTACTGCGATCTTCCGCCCAATGAGCGCGTGCAACGGACGAGCGGATTGACGGCGGCACTCAGCCATTTCGCTTTCGGAAGAACTGCGAGCCTTTTCAATACCGAGAAACCCGCCATTACGCTCGAAAATGCGCTCAAGGACAACTTGATCGTTTACTTCCAGCTTCCGGTTTTGCTCTCGCCGTTTCTTGGGAAAGCATCGGGTAAGATGATCCTCCAATGCCTTCAAAGTGCCGTCGCCAATCGGCACAGGGGGCAGGATCGGGAACCCAAGTTCTTCTCGGCGTTCTTAGACGACTTTTCCGAGTATCTGTATCCAGGCTTTGTTTCCGTGCTGAACAAATCCAGAAGCGCCAACGTCGGCGTTGTCTTCGCGCACCAGGCGCTCGGGGACATCAAAACGCTGGGCGATGCCATCGCAAACTCGATCCTCACCAATGCAAACCTCAAGGTCTTTATGCGCGGGAATGACCCGGACTCCGCCGAGTACTTCGCCAAAGTGGTCGGCACGGTGACGACGAAGAAGCTCACCGAACGAACGAAACGGAGCTTTTGGCAGGACCAGTCCACTGGCGACGGATCTTTGCGTGAAACCGAGGAATTCATTGTTCACCCAAACCGCTTCAAGAGCGGACTCGGCGTGGGCGAGGCCGTGATGGTTATTCCACATGAGGGCGGTAGCCGAACTGTTACGATCAAGTTTCAGAAATTCGATGACCTTGAAGTGAAAACTCTTGAGCAGGTTCCTAAAACGACCGTCGGAGGACTTGAACTTCCTCCGCAACACAAGGGCCACAACGTGAAAATTGTGGAGAAAAAGGAGTCGGCATGAATCGCGAAAAAGCTGATCTTTGCTACCTCGCGCTGATCTGCGCCATCTGTATGAGCTTCTTTCTGAGTGGCTGCGCTACCCAGGGGAAGAGCGTCGGGCTCGGCGGCGCCGTTGGTGCTGGAACCGGAGCGGCATTGGGCGGGATCGCAGATCCAGGCAAGAACGGAGAATATCGCACTCGAAACGTCATCGTGGGAGCGGCACTCGGCGGGATGGCCGGGATGATCGCAGGAGATGCGCTCTACAAAAATACCGAGAAGGAAAAGCGAGAGGCGTTTCTGAAAGGTCGAGCATCAGCCCCTCCGCTCCAGGCAGGGGCGATGCCGACCTTGAAGCCCGCTCGTGTGGAATCGCGGTGGATCGAAGGGCATCTGGTCGGCACCAACCGCTGGGTGGAAGGTCACTTTGAGTACCTGATCGTCGAGCCCGCTCGTTGGGACGGCCAATGAGGCCGCAGCACCTTCCCATTGAGGAAATCCGTTTCGCCGCGCGAGCGGGTTTTTTGAGTAAACCCATCTGGGACGAGTTCTTCGCCAAGGGGTCTGATCGATGGAAGCGCCGGCAATGGCAGCTCCTTCAGCAGCGTGGCTACTTCGTTCGCCATCCGTCGCGCCTGCCCCGCGACGTTCTTGTTCTTTATCGAGGGAACCCGGACGTCAGAAAACTCGTCGGTGAAACAATCGCGCTCCCGCCTATCGCGCCACAGATCGAGCATGACGAGTGTGCTTCCCGCATTCTGTTGTCCTTGGATCGCGGTGGTCATGTCCTCGGGTATCAGTTTGAAGCGGAGATGAAGCGGCTCGAATGGGGCGAGCGGCGTCTTTATCGAAGTGCGGAAAAAGACAAATTTCCCGACGCGGTTCTCGCTGTCGCCAGTCCGAAGGGTGTGATGAATGTAGCCATGGAGGTCGAGCTATCGCGCAAAAATCCGAAGCGATACCGACAGATCCTTGCGAGCTATGCGGCGCGGAAAGACCTAACCTATGTTATTTTTTTGGCGCGGTCGCAGGTCATTTTCGAGAGTCTGAAGATGGCGATGCGCCAGACCTTTTATGCCGATTGGGAGCGCCCCATAGGATTTTGCGATCTCAATAGTTGGCTAAAAGATCCCGCGCGAGCGCCCATTTACTTCAGTGAGAGACAAACGACTCTCATGCAAATCACCGCGAGTTAGGGCTCTAGGGTTTTGATCCGCAATCGTGCCGAGGCGGAACGAAATCCGAGGTACCCTTGGACCATTTGAAACACCGAAAACAGAAACCAAAACAGGAACTTCCCGCCGCCGTCTGTTGAGTACCCTGCCCCCTTATCGCAAGAGACCCCTCCCCCCCAACGAGTACATTGGTGGGAAGGGGTCTCTTGCTGGTGGCAGGACACAGACGGCGGCGGGAAGTTGAAGAGGTATAAGGAAATGGAAATTCAAAATACAGGGAAAGAAGAAAAAATACAGACGGCCTCGGGAGTCATCGAAGATCGGAATTCAAATCGAGAGGATGGCGAAAATGAACAGGCTCAAAGTTCCAAACGAAGGGGCCGTAAGGGTGCCGCTCAGTTGGCGCAGGGCCTTGGAATCGTAGGAAGCGAATCACCTGGACAAGCGCGGGTCATCATCTCGCAGGAGTCGAGTCGCCATCTCGATGATCTGGCCACGCGGGTCAACGACGGATTTGAAGCCGGGAAAGTGACCAGGCCTCAAATCCTGAGTTGGGTGCTTCGGCGCTTCGCCGAAACCGCGGGCGAGGACGAAATTCAGGAGGTTCGCAATGCTCACTTCGATCGAATCGCTTACATTGAGTCTCTGCTGAAGCGGGCCAAGGAAACCGGCGTTCTGCCGCCCGAGTTACAGGCCGCAATACAGCCGCTGTGCGTTCCGGCGCACGCGGCCAAAAAGATCAAGCGGGCCTTGACTAAAAATATCATCAATGGTGAGATCACCAATGATGATAAAGCGACCGCGTAGATGAGGCAGTGGGATGCGAAACGGTGACATCGAAAAACTACGAGAACGGCTTGGGCTCGATCGCCATGAGTTCGCAAGATTTCTCGGGTTGGGCAGTTACGCCAGCATGATGAACATTGAGAACGGCATTCGAAATCCAAGCCGTCTCGCCATGAAGGTTCTTCGGTACGTCGCTTCGCTTTCCAAAAAAGATGCCTTGGCATTTATCGAGGAGCTAAATCGCCATGAGTCTAAGTAAATTCATCCAATTCATAGGGAAGTTTATGGCCCGAAAACACGCAGGCAGGAGCCGCAAGCTCTTCGCCGATGGATTGCGTGTCGAGTTGATTCCGGTTCCTTCGTCATCAGAAGATGGCAGGCTCCGTAGAGAGGCTGTCAGTAAAATTATCGGATTGATGTACATGAATCTTGGCAAGCGTGGACGGCCAAGAAAGAGTTCTGGAGGAGAAAGCGATGCCGCATAAAATTGGCCTCTATATTCGCGTCAGCACGGAAGAGCAGGCTATGCGCGTCGAGGGTTCTCTCGACAGCCAGAAGCATCGGCTTCAGGGTTTCGTGGACATCAAGAATATGCAGCAATCCGGCTGGGGAAGTATCGTCGATACTTACGTGGATGACGGCTTTTCCGCGAAAGATACCAATCGTCCGGCGTTGCAACGGCTCTTGCGCGATTTGAAAATTGGCAGGATCGACATGGTTCTGGTGACGGATCTTTCGCGCCTTTCGCGCAGTATCCGTGATTTCTGCGTCCTCTTGGATGTATTCAAGGACACGAAAGCGAAATTTCTGTCGCTCAAAGAGCAGTTTGATACGACCACTGCGGCGGGCGAGATGATGCTTTTCAACATGATGAACCTCGCCCAATTCGAGCGTCGTCAGATTTCCGAGCGAGTCACGTTGAACTTCCATTCGCGAGCCTTGCGTGGGCTACGAAATGGCGGCGCACCGACGCTCGGATTCATGGTTGATCCGACCAACAAAGCCGTTCTTCAGGTCAACCAAGAGGAAGTTGGTTATGTGAAAACCGTGTTCAACCTATACTTGCAAAATGGATCGCTTTTCCAAACGGCCGCGAAATTGAGGGAGTTGAGGGTTCCATGTCGAGCCAGATTCTCGAAGAATGGTGGCGAGCCCGAATCGTCTTGGAATGTTCAAACGACCGCGAATCTGCTTCGCAACTATCACTACGTTGGATTGCGGGAGGTCAACAAAGGGAACAAAACAGAACCCCAAGATGACCTAAAGCCGCATGAGAAATACCAAGTGGTGAAGGCCGCATGGCCCGCGATCATTGATGAGGCGACCTTCTTTACGGCTCAAAAGATGATGGATGAGAATTCAAAGCTGGAGCGTGTTCGTCTTGCCGATAGGGAAAGGCGCGCGTTTCTTGCCACAGGGGTCATCGAATGCCCGGACTGTGGCCGGGCGCTGGTGGGTTCGACGGCGCGAGGCAGATCCACCGAGGTTCGGTATTACATCCACCGACCCATTGAAGGACGTAAGGTAACTTGTCCGATCAAGTATTTCCGGGCCGACCTCATTGAGGATGCCGTCACAAATCACCTTCTGACCGTCGTTTCGCGTGAGGGATACTTGGCTGGCGTTGAGCGGACACTGATGGAGATTTACGAATCCAAGTCCGAATCCATCCAAAGCCTGAAGCGTGATCTTGAAGGGAAGGTCGCGCAAGCCGATAGCGACATCAAAAAATTGATCCGTATCCAGATCCAGACGGATGATGAGCAGCTTCGCGAAATCTATTCGTCGCAGCTCAAAGAGATGAAGGACCAAAGGGTTTTGGATGCGGACCAACTTGAGAAAGTGAAGCTGACGCTTGAGTCGGCGACGGTGCCGGCCAACATGATAAAGACGGTCGCGGCTAAC
>SXSP01000447.1 GCA_005792225.1 Bdellovibrionales bacterium
GAAGGTTTTCACCGCCCAATTGCGCATGCTCTCAAGGTGAATTTCGGTTTCGGTCTCGAAGCTGATCTCGTTGAACTTGAGTGCTTCGACGTCTCCCCGGAGTAGCCCGTTGGCGGCCAGGAAGGAATCGCCACGGCGTATACGGAAATTCTCGAGGAGGACGAGATCACGCGAAGCCGTTCCTTGAGCCTCCGCGTCCACACGAACACTCGTTTTTGTCTCGGGATCAATCGCTTGCGCGGAAGCGGATTCGAGATTCAAAAAGATCGAGCCACCGCGTTGTTTCTCCGCGATCAAGTTGACTTGAGTCGCCTTCACGACGAAGAGGGGATCCGCGAGCTTCACATCCACGTTCACGTCGATGAGTTGAAGACGATTCAGAGGAATTTGCGCGAGCAGATCGAACACACCCTCGAGGGGTGAGCCCGATTTTTTTTCCGACGGAGGAACGATCACCGAGATTTCCGCACCCTCGATAATCAGATCCGAGAGCCGCAGGCGCCCGGAGAGGAGCGGCCAAGGAGAAGCGGTGACGCTGATGCGATTGATCGACGCGCGTTCGAAAACGTCGGCAACTTCTTTTTTCGGAATGATGCGAACGTGGGTGAGTGTCGCGCCGAGCGGGAGCAAGCTCACTTCGATCTTACCGGGTAAAATGCGAACGGGGAGACGGTCGCGGCTGATCTCCTCGATCTTCACGAGGAGGTACGAACGGAGTTTCGGAAGTTCGAAGCTCACGAGAAAGCCTAAACAAAAGCAGATTCCCGCGGCGAGCAAGCCCAGAACGAGCGTGCGACGGTTCTTCACGAAACCACTGATTTTCTCGCTCCAACTCATCAGGCATCACCTCCGGACCAATCGAGCAGCAGCGATTGGGCGGACTTGTAGTTGGGACGAATGCGAACGAGACTTCTCAGAAGATCGACCGCCATCGAGCTTTGGCCCAAGCCGTAGAGCGCGCGGGCCCGAGCGTAGGTGACGGCGAAAGCCGCATCGGGATCACCCGCGTACGTCACTTCAAGTTTTGATGCGTGATCGAGAGCGTTCACGAATTGACGGGCGAGAATCATCAGCTCAAGCCTGAGCCAGTCGCTCGCGCCCGACGTGTAACCGAAATCGAGGACTTCGATGGCATCGGCATTGAGGTCCATTTGATGGAGAGCCAAGGCCAGGTCGTAAGCGAGGGCGGGCTTCGCTTTCGCGAGTTCGCGCGCGCGCGCGACGATCAGATCTTTCATCGCCGTCTGCTCGGGAGTGAGCTTATCGAGCTTCCAATGAAGATCCGATGTGAGATCCGTTTCGGGTGCGGCATTCGCGACGATTTCGCGTGCCCAACGCAGCTGAAACGATTCTCTCTCGGCCGCGAACTCCGGCTCCTCAGGAAATTGCGCCTGAATCTCCTCGAGAACCTGCTTCTCCTGATCAAACAGTCGATTGGCGCGCATGAACTGGAGCTTGTCTTTGAACGCGGATTTCTTCTCTTCGATCTCGCGATCTTTCTCGGCGCGCAGTTTGCGACGGCGTTCCGCCAAAGTCTCATCGAGTACGTCGAGGTAAGGAGAGCGAAAGAGTTCGCTGACGCCACCATCTTGACTTTCAGCACCGTCGACGAGCGCGCGAACTTCGAGCTCATCTGGTTTTAATCCCGAGCGTCCCAAGAGCTCAACGAGTTGGGCCCACGGGACTCGGGTGCGCTCGAGCGTGATGCGTTCGATTTGCTCAAACAAGAGGGGATACAGTCCACTTGCGAGCAGGAATTGCGCGCAGTCGATTTGCTCGGCTTCCGATAGCACGCGGTGGCGCCATCGAGTCACGAGATCATCCGCAACTTTGCGTGGATCTTTGTGCTCGCGCAAGAGCGCGGCTATCTCGGTTTCGAAAGGTGTTGGCACCCTCCTATTATGCGGAATCACGAGAGAAAATTCGAGTTTGAATGTGCATGAGTAGGGACTTTCATCGGTCCTGCCGAGAAGCCTGGACCTTCATCCTAACGCAAATAAAAAAACGGCGACCTGTGGGGCCGCCGTTTTGGAACTCTAGCTGCGATGGAAAGGTGAATTACTTATTCACGCGTTCGACGTAGTCGCCCGTGCGCGTATCGACTTTCAGCATGTCGCCTTCGCTGATATGCATGGGAACTTGAACCGAATATCCGGTCTCGAGAACCGCGGGCTTCGTTGCGCCCGTCACGGTGTTACCCTTGAAGTTCGGATCGGTCTTCACGACTTTCAGCACGACCGAGTTCGGGCAATCAACGCCGATGGCCTTACCGTTGAAGGTCATGACGACGCAGTCGAGGTTTTCGATCAGGTAGTTCTTCGCATCGCCGACGTCTTCGTCGTTCAGCGTGATCTGCTCGAAGTTCGACTGGTTCATGAAGTTGTAGCCGCTCTCATCTTTGTAGAGGAACTGCATCTCGACCGTCGAAACGTCTGCTGGCTCGAATTTTTCGCCTTGTTTGAAGGTGAACTCACGGTTTTGGCCGGTGAGGAGGTTGCGCATCTTGCAACGCGTGAATTGGTTGCCCTTACCGGGTTTCACGTGTTGGAAGTCAGTGACCGTAAAGGGCTGTCCTTCATACAAGAGCTTCAAGCCTTTTTTGAAATCTGAAAGCTGATACATGCATTCGTCCTTTTGTAAGCTGAACCGGTCTTTTATCCGGGATTTAGCGAGGCGGGTCAACCCCCCATGCGACGGGCCTCGATTCGCCGCAGGAAAGTCTCGAGTTTCTGACGAATTCGCTCCTTGGGATCAACGCCGTAATTCGGCGAAACCGAAGGCTTGCGGAGACTCCCCTCGACCAGGTCGTCACCGTTTTCATCGTCGTCGTCGTCGACGTCGTCAAAGGATTGAGTCTTCTTTGCCAAAAGCTCGTAACGTTTTTCGATTTCGCGGTTCGTCCCCACCTGAATCCGCGCTTCCGAGAGAACCGCGAGAGCTTTTTCTGGCTCGCCCCTCACGGTGAACGCGTCGGCTAAGGAGATCGCGCGCTCGAGTGCTCGCTGTCTTTTCTCGTCGCTCGTGATGGGTTGCAAGACGGGAGCATCACTCTCGGGCGGTGGCTGGTAACCCGGGCTCGTTTTCTCCATCGCGAAAACCGGCTTCATCGCGAAGAGCTCATCCTCGTACTCGTCGGCCGAGAGGAACTCCCACTTGGCGACTGCCTGTTTTGCCTTTTCATCATTCGGGTTGAGAAATAAAACCATCTTGAATGATTTCAGCGCGTCCTTGGGACGACGAAGCTGCAGAAGAACTTCTCCCATCAACGTATGGGCGAGGAGATTCTCGGGCGAAACCGCAATCGCTTTTTCGAGTTGCTCGAGAGCCTGCTCTGGTTTTTTCAGATCCAGGAGAACCTTGGCATAAGCGACGCGACCGCCCGCGAAGTTGGGATGAATCTGCACGCCTTTTGAGCAGATGCGGTTGGCCTCTTCGACAAGACCCATTTTGCGATAAGCTTCCGCGAGCGCAGCAAAAACGCGCGAGCGTGGATTCTTCTCGTATTCCAACTGAAAGCGTTCGATGAATTCGGGATTAACTTTCGTCATGTCTCGAAATTGTCGCACCTCTCCGAAACCTTCTCAACTCGATTCCCGCTTGAAATCCATCACTTGCCAAGGTTCAATGGCCTGTGGCGCGGCCCTTCAAAATCATTTTAGGCATCGATCCCGGAAGTCAGTTCACCGGCTTCGGCGCGGTCAAATCCGACGGCGACCAAGTTGAACTTTTGAGTTACGGGGTCATCGCTCCGCCGTCGAATCTCCCGTTCAACGAGCGAATCGCGATCATCGCCGAAGAGATGGAAGCGCTTTTGGAAAAACTTCGACCCGACGTCACGGTGGTCGAAAAGATCTTCCTCGGAAAAAACGCGGACAGCGCGTTCAAGCTCGGCCACGCGCGGGGAGCCGTTATCGCGGCTGCGGTTCGGGCGGAATCCGAAGTCGTTGAATACGCGACCCGGATCGTAAAAAAGGGGATCACCGGAAACGGCAACGCCACGAAAGAGCAAGTTCAGCTCGTGCTCTTTGCAGCGATGAATTTGAAGGCGAAAGCGCAAGCCGATGCGAGCGATGCATTGGCACTGGCGTTCTACCATGCCCGTAACCTCGAGGTACGTGCGAAAGGAATGGAATTGTGATCGGAAGCTTAAGGGGACGAGTGATCGACCAAACCGAAGAAAGCGTGACACTCGACGTGAACGGTGTTGGCTACGAACTCGCGTGTTCGACGAATACCTTGAGCGATATTCTGGGTCGGGACGAAGTTTTTTTGAGCGTGCACACGCAACTCCGCGAGGACTCACTGACGCTCTTCGGATTTTCGTCTTCGCTCGAAAAACGAATGTTCCTCTCGCTCCTAAAGGTCAATGGCGTGGGACCCAAGATGGCGATCAAAATTCTTTCCGGCGGAACTCTCGATCAAATCACGGCGATGATCGAGGCCGGAGACGTCAAGGCACTCTCGAATCTCCCGAAAGTCGGAAAGAAAACCGCCGAACAACTCATCCTTTCACTGAAGGGTAAGCTCGTCTTGGAGCCGGAAACTCCGAAATCGAAAAAGACAGCTCAAGGACCCATCGCCCCGCGGTTTACCGGCGCGCGCGCGGATATTCTGTCGGCCTTGGTGAATCTCGGATTCCGGCTCCCTGACGCCGAGAAAGTCGTCAGCGAAATGGATGAAAACATCGATCTGCAGGCCGGCGTTCGCCGCGGTCTGCAGGCTCTCACGGGGAGCTTTTAAACTATGGAAGTTTCAAAAGAGAAAAAGAGAAAACCTGGTCAATACACGAAAGAGACTTCAGCGACCGAAGCGCTCTTCGGACCTCAAGATCCGCCCGCAGCTCGCGTAGTCGACGGGTCTCGCACGGAGGCGGAGCAGTCGTGGGAGCACGGCCTTCGCCCCCAGCAATTTGAGGATTTTCCGGGGCAAGACCGCGTAAAAGAAAAACTTAAGGTCTTCGTTGAAGCGGCGAAATCCCGCGGGGAGCCGATCGACCACATTCTGTTGAGCGGTCCTCCCGGCCTCGGAAAAACGACCCTCGCGAGTATCATCGCGAACACGATGGCCGTTGATATCAAAACGACTTCGGGTCCCGCGCTCGACAAAAAAGGCGAGCTCGCGGCGATTCTGACGAGTCTGAAGCCTAATTCGGTCTTGTTTATTGATGAAATCCACCGCCTCAACACGGTCGTTGAAGAATACCTTTACAGCGCGATGGAGGATTTTTACATCGACATCGTCACCGGCGAGGGCCTCGGCGCCCGCACGATGAAGTTTCAACTCGCACCGTTCACCCTGATCGGTGCGACGACTCGTGCGGGTCTGCTCAACGCGCCCCTTCGTGACCGGTTCGGAATCGTCGAGCGACTCGCGTTCTACGACAAGGCCGCGCTGGTGACGATCATCACGCGCTCGGCGAAACTTCTTTCGACATCGATCACGCCCGACGGCGCGCAAGAAATCGCAAAACGCTGCCGGGGAACGCCGCGGATCGCGAATCGTCTCCTCAAACGCGTGCGCGACTACGCACAAGTCAAGGGCGACGGTACCATCACGCAGGAACTCGCGAACTACGCCCTCGATCAGCTCGAGGTCGATCATCTCGGACTCGATGATATGGATCGCAAGATTCTGACGTTGATCTGCGAGAAATTTGCCGGCGGCCCGGTCGGAATCGACACTTTGTCGGCGGCCTTGAGCGAGGAGAAAGATACCCTCGAGGAAGTTTACGAACCTTTTTTGATCCAAGAGGGGCTTTTAAACAAAACCCCCCGGGGAAGAGTCGTCACGGAGCTGGCGAAAGCTCACATCAGGGAACGTAGCTGAAGCTCAATACCGAACCGAATGCATGACGGAGTTCACCGAAGGTAATTCCGCCTTTTGCTTGTCCCCATTCGTGCTTCGAGCAATCGATCGTCCAGTTTGCGCCGCTCAACGCGATTCGCGTGTACATATGGTCGTGCGTTGTCTGTTCGGCGATCAGACTGCTTCGCAAAACATTGCCATTACCAATCGCCGACACGGAGTTCGCGGGCGGCGGAAGCGCTAACGTGCAACGCACACCCGACTGAACGAGAATCGAACTCTGGAAATCAAACGTCTGACCACCGATGAAGTAGAAGAGCTTCGGATTCGTCATCGCCCGGTGAATTTCGGCTGCGTTGTTGACTTGAACAACCAGTCCGTTGTGCGGGAGGGCCGAAACGGGCGTCGCATCGTTCACTTGCCAAGCGGTCGGTGGAGGAACTTCGGCCGGAGCTTGAACACCCAAACTGTTCGCGAGTTCACGGAGTGAAGAGCACGCCTCGCCGAGTTGTGCCGTTGAGACCGTCTGAGTTCCGATTTCGCAGCGATTATTCGGGAACGAGCGCTCGAGAGTATTGCAAGCTTTGAGGGCCTGCGGAATGTTCGGCGGCTTCTCGCCGTCTTTTACGTAAACGGCAATAGTCTTGATCTCGATCACAACTTTTTTGAAAGCTTCGATGAAGCCCGTCGAGCAGGTCTCGTAGTTCGATTGGCCGGAGGCCGTTTGAGCCTGGCTGGGAACGCTGAGCGCGAGCGCGGAAAGAAGCAGAAGTGCTTTGGTCAACATTTTGCGGGGCCCTCCACCCTGAATGAGTGATGGGTGATTACGCGATTCAGAGGTAATAAGCAACGATTGGACGTCCGGTTGTCCGGTTTATAGCCGAGAGCAGTCGTAGCTCGTCTTTGACCAGAAGCTTTTCCCGTCCATAACTGAGCACTTCTTAAAGAAGAAGTCGCCGCTCGTCGCAGGCCGCGTCTTTTGCCATTTACGCACGGTAAAGGTGTCGGGTCCGTAAGTTCCGGGATGCGGATTGCCACCCGGATCCGCGGGTTCCGAGCCGAGCCGCATCTCCGACGAACTCGCGCAGCCCATGAAAGACACGGTGAAAAAAAAGAGGGGGAGGATCAGAAATTTCATCGCACCCCCAGTGTACTTCGACCACGAGGAGCAAAAAACTTTTTTCAGCTCTCCGCTTCCGGCTCTCCGCCCGCAGACTGAGAGAGAAGAGCGGAGAGCCGAAAACCGAGCACTGTTGAAAGGAACTGCGTCTTTTTAGCTTCACTGTGCCGCCCGGAAGTGGCCTTTTTACAACTCAAGGCACGAGTCCGCTCGGGAGGGCGGGTGCGCTGCGGCGGCTGTTCCTTCGTCTAGTCTGGCCTGAATCTCTCGACATTTCGGATAGTTGCCCTTAGCCTCGGGGTCTTAGAACAAGTCGTGATGGCCTCGTCTCAGATTGAGATTTTCAAACTTCTGTTGGCACCACTCTTGCCTCTCTTCTAATAAACAGACTCTATCTGAATTCGAGGAATCTCATGTTTTTGCAGCGCACGATTCGTAAGAAAGTCAAAGTCGAGGGCATTGGGCTCCACACCGGAGCTCCGACGACCCTCGTTTTCCGGCCGGCGCCTGCGAATTCAGGAATTCACATCGTGCGCACCGATCTTCCGGGCGAGCCCTCGATTGCGGTCCAGGCGGAACATGTTCGCGCAACGCAACTTGCGACGACCGTTGGTGGAGCCGCATTTTCGGTTTCGACCGTTGAGCATTGTCTCTCTTCGCTTTCCGCATTTCGTATCGATAACCTCATCATCGAATTGAGCGGGCCCGAGATTCCGATCGGTGACGGCAGCGCTTACGTTTTCATGGAAGCGCTGCTTGCGGCGGGATTCGCCGAACAGGACGAGCCTCGTCGTTACGCCTACATCACCCAACCGATTTTTTACGGCGACAACGAGAAGCACGCGTTCGTCACGCCTTACAATGGGTTGCGAATCACGTGCACGATCGACTTCCCGCATCCCGCGATCGGTCGTCAGCACCTTGATCTCGATATCAACGAAACGAGCTTTGCGCGTGAACTCTCAAAGGCGCGTACCTTCGGTTTCTTAAAGGACGTCGAGGCCATGCGTTCAAAGGGGCTTGCGCGCGGCGGGAGCCTCGACAACGCGGTCGTGCTCGATCACGACGGTGTCATGAACCCGGGCGGCCTCCGTTACCCCAATGAATTTGTTCGTCACAAAATGCTCGATGCACTTGGTGACCTCGTGACGCTGGGGATGCCATTGATGGGACACATCGTTCTCTACAAGGCAGGCCATGACGTGATGAACCGGTTGGTTCGTAGAATCATCGAGTCTCCTGAGTCTTACCGCCGGGTCGAACTCGGCGCGGGCCTCGCAAGCCAAAACGAAGTCACGAATGCCGGTGGTCTCGATGCGTCGTACGCTGAACCCATGGCCGCGTCGCCCTGGGCACTCCGCTAAAGCGCGCTTGCTTCCCGGTAGTTCTTTTGCTCCAATCCGTTCCAATCTCGCGAAAGGAATGGATCATGATCATTGGCGTTCCAAAGGAAATCAAAATCAGTGAAAACCGCGTTGGCTTAACTGAAGCCGGCGTCAAGCAACTCGTGAATGACGGGCACACGGTTTACGTTCAAAAGGACGCCGGCCTCGGAAGCCGCATCCCCAACGAAGCGTACATCGAAGCCGGAGCGAAGATCCTCGACTCAGTAAAAGAAGTTTATGCGAAGGCCGACATGATCTGGAAGGTAAAGGAGCCCCTTCCCGATGAGTACGAACTCCTTCGCGAAAATCAGACGCTCTACACTTACCTGCATCTCGCCGCCGAACCAAAACTCACGAAAGTTCTCGCGGAACGGAAAGTGAAGTCGGTCGCGTACGAAACGATTCAGCTCGCGGACGGGAGCCTTCCGCTCCCTACGCCGATGTCGGAAGTCGCGGGCCGGATGGCCACGCAGATTGGCGCCTTCTATCTCCAAAAGGATCACGGCGGAAAAGGGATTCTCCTCGGCGGCGTCACCGGCGTGAACCGCGGAAAAGTCACCGTCATCGGCGGCGGAGTCGTCGGCATCAACGCGGCGAAAATGGCTGTCGGCTTGGGGGCCGAAGTCACGGTTCTCGACACGAATCATAGAAGGCTCGAGTATCTTGACGACGTCTTCCAAGGACGCTTGACGACCCTTCATTCGAATCTCCAAAACATCGAGAAGTCGGTGACCGAGAGTGATCTCGTTGTCGGTGCGGTCCTCGTGACGGGTTGGAAGGCACCGGTGCTCGTCAGCCGTCAGATGGTGGACCGCATGCAGCCGGGCTCGGTCATCGTGGATGTCGCCGTCGACCAAGGTGGTTGCATCGAAACGTGCCGACCGACGAGCCACCAAAATCCCACTTACGAAGTCTCGGGGGTGATTCATTACTGTGTTCCGAATATGCCGGGAGTCGTGGCTCGCACGTCAACTTACGCGCTGACGAATGCGACCTTCAAGTACGGTTCAATGATCGCGCAAATGGGAGTCGAAGATGCGATCGCTCGCGATCCCGCGCTCTTTATGGGCCTCAACGTTTACAATGGTCACGTGACGTACGAACCCGTCGCGCGCAGCCTCGGCATGGATTACAGGCCTTACAGAATGTAATTATGGGGCGGGAGGTTTCGCGCTCCCGCCGTCTTTCCACTCCATTCTTAAATGACCCCAATCTTCCGTTTTGAGAAGCGCCACTCGCGCCGCGCTCACTCTCTCCATCACACTTTTATGCGGATGTCCGTACTTCTCTCGGCGAGCGCTCGCAATGGCCACGCGTAGGCGCGGAAGTTGTGCAAGAAGTGTTGGTGAAGTGGAAGTCTGACTTCCGTGATGACCGAGAATGAGCCATGCGATGCTCGATGGAAGTGCGCGCGCCCAAATTTTTTCGGTGCGTGCGGTGGAGTCGCCGGGGAGGAGAAGTCTCTCGTTTAAAACGAAAATGCGACTGGCGTCATTACTCTTCAGCTTTCGCGCAGGAAACGAGATTTCTCGGGCCGTCTGACTTCGAGTTCCACAAAGTGGGATGCGGGCGAGTTTTCGTTTTTTCCACGCGGAGCCTTCGCCCGCGGGAGGTGCGTGAACGCAGACCGTGCGAATTCGCGACGCAAATTTCTCGGCGAACGAGATGTGATCCCAATCCCAATGACTGAAGTGAAGCCGGTTGGCACGGCGCCCGCAAAGCGACTCGATCGTACGCCAGGGCGCGTGCTCACCACCCATGTCGAAATGGTGGCAGGTCTCGTCTTTGACAAGCGTTGTCCAGAGGCCTTGCCCCACATTCCAGACGATGAACTCATCTCGAGAGCCTTGATTTTGTACCAATAGCGGGATGCAGACGATCAATGAAGTGATCAGAAAAAATTCGAACCTGGTCACGTCGTTTCCTCCAGTTCGCGCTTCAGGGTACGAGACTCAAACCAAAAGCTTGTGAGCATGAGGCCTGCGAGATAAATCCAGGGCCAACCGGGATTCAAACTCGATTTGTTTAATCCCTGGGGCGTGAGGCCCGCCGCGGAGTCGATCAGGGCGAACGCGAGGCTGAAGACAAAGTCGATGGGAAAGAGCATCACCGTTGGTACGAAAATGGCCAGGCCTGCGAGTGGAAAGAGTGCGAGAGTCAAGACCGGTCCGAGCAAGAGGTTCCACACGATCGACACCGGGTGTGGGACAGTGAGTGGAAGCAGCGCGGGAATCATGAATGCGTAAACGAGCGCATGGAATTTGAGTGGATCTTTTTGGTGTCGGTCGCCTGCGAGTTCAACCGCAAATCCCGCGATCCAGCTGAGTGATAGGGAGAGGAGATCCCACCTGGTTGAACAGACGAGTAAAGAGAACGTGCCCGACATCATGAGAATTTGTGTTCGACTCCAACAAAGCCGAAACCGATCGTTCAGTGCTTTCAGCAACCAAGCGAGAAGAACGCGCACAAACGGTGGCCCCAGGCCTGTCATCAAAGCGTAAAGACCGAGGCAAATTCCAACACTGGCCGCACTCCAACGGCGCTTTCCAAGAGCGCGCCTGAGGAGTGCTTCAATGACGATGAGGTGTGTCCCTGAAGCCACAATCAGGTGAAGGAGGGAGGTTTGTCTGAGCGATTCGCGAAGGATTGGGCTCGTCAGCCTGTCGCCGCAAACGAGCGCACGGTAAACTTCGGCGTGCGTGGATTGTGGAGAAAGACTGATGCAATAACTCTGGATCGGCGTGCTAAATTCTGCCAAAAGTGCAGGCAGCACTCCTTGCAACATAATTGTTAACGAGACTGTCAAAGTCAGGAAAACCAGCATGAGAGGGGTTTTTAGCAAGGATGTGGCCAACGTAGGCACACCCCTCAATTTGAGCGCGCGATTTAAGAAGTCCGAACAGCGGATTTAAGGACAATGACAGGATTCGGTTAGCCTCACCCATTTTTGCCTCTTAGTTCAGTGATTTCGGTTATTTATAAATTGCCCGTCACTTCAGCAATTCGCTGAAACCCTTATCAGATAGCGGGTCTAAGGTCCTGAAATGAACCCAGTCCACAATCGATGTGGATAAGTATGGAGACTTGTTCACAGGTTAGGCTCGAGGGTCGATCACGATACTGTGCAACATGGCTTTTCGACCCACAACCCGTAGTGGGCAGCCCTTCGGCCGGCTTCAGAGTGCGACTATTTCCATCACTCTTGAAATCCTCTAACATCAGAACAACAGGATGTTTTTAAGAAAGCAGCCAACCACAAAGGACTGTGCGTGAAGGCGATCCAGAGAACCATTGTCGCAAGTGTCGGCGTTCTTGTCCTTTCCTCGTGCGCCACGATGCGCGGGAATGTGGAGAAACCGAGAAAACCGCAATCGCGGAATTTATCTCCGAAAACGCTCGAGCTTCAGCGGGAAATTCGCAGACAACAATCGATCATCGAAGAACTCCGCGAGCGGAATCTCGTTCTTGAAAGACGAGTGCATCAAGGCGGCACTGCTCCCGCCGAAACGCCGGTTCCGGTGCCATTTCAACCTTCGGCCGCATCAGGTTTCGCGCAGAAGATGGGTGAGCCCGTCCGTGAAGCCGCACCGACTCCCGCGCCGAATGCTCCGGTTGAAACTCAAAAGGGCGATCGACTTCTTTATTCGAAAGTTCTTGAGACCTATCGCCGTCACGACGCGAGCGAGATGAAGAAGGCGGTTGAGCTCCTCATCAAGACATATCCCGATTCCGTGTTCGCCGATAACTCGCTTTATCTCGCGGGCATGCTTCACGTTGAAAAGGGCAATTTCACGGACGGCCTCGAATGCATGACCCGATTGCTCAAGGATTATCCTCAAGGGAACAAAGCGGTCGCCGCGCTCTTCGCCAAGGGCATGATCGAAAAGCGCATGAAACGTCCCGAGGAGGCGAGAAAGAACCTTGTCCTTCTCAAGAAACTCTATCCGGGCAGCCCTGAAGCCAACCGCGTGCAGCTTGAGCTGAAAGCACTCGGCGTGACCCCCAACAAGCGGGAGATGTAAGTGTCGATGAAGATTCCTCACCTCAGACTTGGTTTGCTCGGCGCCTTTCTCGCGACCAGTGTTTTGTTCACCATTTCGGCTTCGGCCATCGGTACACCCAAGGCGGTGCTCGACGGAATTCTCGCCGACGGTGAGCGCGAACAACTCGACAACCAACCCTCGAAGAAGGGACCCAGCGGAACCGACGAAGCCGTCGTGACCGGTGATGAGCCCGCAAGCGATCCATCCGAGGATCCGGAGGCGATGCCGGAACTGAATCTCGACGCCGAAGAAGTCGTTGATGGCCCGTCGGAGGATGTGCAGGTTCCGGTAGATACGATCGAAGTGGGAAGTGGAGGAGCGGAGCCAACGGATTTTGAACGGCGGATGTTCCGCATTTTCAAGCAGAGTGCTCCCGTAAGTTCCCAGAAGTGGGAAGAACTCGTCGGCAGTCGCCGCCAGGAAGTCTACGGAGTTCAGGCGGGCGATACCCTCTGGGACATCAGCCAAACTCTCTTTGGCGAGGGATTCTTCTGGTCCAAGCTTTGGGCCGAAAACGGGGGGCTCGAGAATCCTCACCAGATTTCTCCTGGCCAACGCATCCAGCTCATGGCGGGAACGGAGTCAAATGCTCCGGCAATCACGGTCGGTCAAGGTGGTGGTGATGCATCGATCCCCGAAGGCCAGCCTCCCGTGAGCGTCGAGGGAGCCCAGACGATGGCTCAAGGCGAAATCGATCGGCCGGGAGATCTCCTGGCGGCCGCGAACGCGACCGAAAAACTTCCCCCACTTCGCAAGGGGCGCGGTCCCATGTATCGGGAGGAGGCTCTCCAAACGCTCACGCCTGAAGAACTCGCATCGGGAACCAACATCGAAGTGGATGAGCTCGTGCCCAGACCGGAGATTCCGAAGAGAAAGCCTGGCCGTGCGGTCTTGAAGAAGCTTCCGCCGTCCTTCGTCGCTCGTGTGCAACCGAAAGAGGGTGAATACGATCAAACGGGGCTCGATGCGAAACCACCGAAGTCGATGACGGTACCCGCGACCATCGTTCCCAACTCCATCATCGTCGATCGCGTGCCCGAGGCGCTGGGGAAAATCGAAGAGATCGAGGCGCAAGAGAAAGTGGCGGCGCTCGGCCAAACGGTTTTTGTTCGCCTCGAGGAAAAGGCCGCAATCGGGCAGCGTTTCTCTGTTCTGTACCCGAAGGAGAAAATTCGCGTGAGCGCGATCTCCTCCTACGGACCGATCGTTGAAGTCGGCGGACGTGTCGAAATCATCGGAGTCGTTAACGAGGATAAGAACGTTTACCGCGCATCGGTCATCTTCACGGTAAATCCGATTCGTCTCGGTTCGATTCTCGTCAACGAACCTCTTCCGAAATCGACCTACAGCCGCCGTGGAACCCGCACGACGATCGAGGCTGAAATCATCGGTGGCGAGTACGATCAACAACGTCGCATGATTGGCGAGGGGTCGGTTATTTATCTCGATCAAGGTCACAAGGCGGGCCTGAACAACGGTGACATCCTCCCGGTGCAATCACGTCGGGGCGTTCGGCGTGAATCAACGAAGTTTCCGGATTGGAACCGCGCCATCGGCCTCGTGAAACTCGTCCGCGTTGATGAAGGTGTGTCAACCGCGATCGTCCTCGAGGCTCACGAAGAGATTTTGGTCGGCGATCGCACGGGCGGAAAATTGAGCCCACCGGCCCACTACAGAGAAGAAAAAGTCGAAGACAAAACAGACTTCTAAAATTTGGCGGCCGAACTCCGGCCGCTCGAAGAGCCCAAAAGAAAATGGAAGGGCCCTCGGTAGAGGCCGGAAGATTGCAGAATCTCGGCCTCATGATGATGGACCCAACGCTCCTTTCTTGTCTCAGTCTCTTTGATTCCACGCTCTCCGTTGATCAATTCTTCGGATTTCCGCAGTCACTCCTCGAACCACTTCCCAATCATCTTGAGGGCGCGAAACGCGTGCTCGATTGGTGCACGGAAAACCACGTCACGATTCTTCATCCGGGTCATGAACTTTATCCGCAGGCCTTCTTGGGTCTTGAGCGTCCTCCTCTTTTTCTCTCGTGCCTCGGAAATGTCGAGAGGGCTCTGCGAGATCGCCCGCGACTTGCCGTCGTCGGGACTCGGGAGCCGACGAAACGTTCGCTGTCTTGGCTCGAACACCACCTCGGAGAATTTTTAAGGCGACGCGAGGCCGTGATCGTCAGCGGAGGCGCCCGCGGCATCGATCAGCGCGCGCATCTCGTCGCCATTCGTGCGGGGGCGCCCACGTTGGTTTTTCTTCCCTCAGGTTTGACGAAAATTTATCCGCGCGAGATCAGCTCGTGGCGAGAGCCCATTCTCGACTCGGGAGGACTCCTCATCAGTCCGTACGCACCAACGCAGGAAATTCGAAAATCGCATTTCGAAGGACGCAACCGATTGATTGCCGCTTTGGGGCAAGTGGTTCTCATTGCCGAAGCACGAAGACGGAGCGGCTCGCTCATGACCGCGCGCCTGGCGGCCGAACTCGGGCGAACGCTCGCGGTTCTGCCGAGTTTTCCGGGCGAGCCGCAATCGGCGGGAACGCTCGATCTTCTCTTTAACGGCGCCTTTCCGCTGAGAGACAGTGAAGATCTTTTGACCCTCTTTGATTATCGGGGAACGTCGTTCAACGCCACGCTCGGCGCAAACTAAAAATCGAGGCCACGAAGAAAATGGAATCCGGAATCCACATCGCGACCGCCGGCGGAAGTTGACCCTTTCTCGCGGCGCCTTCTGAGAGGACGTAAAGGATCCAATAAACAACGATGAGGCCGACGCAAAGGACGGGGCCGCCACCTTTGGAATTTCGACGGTTGGTCACGGTTCCGAGGCCGGCGCCGATCAGCGCGAAGAGGAGACACGCGACGCTGACGGCGATGCGAC
This sequence comes from Bdellovibrionales bacterium, assembly GCA_005792225.1. Classification (GTDB taxonomy): domain Bacteria; phylum Bdellovibrionota; class Bdellovibrionia; order Bdellovibrionales; family JAMPXM01; genus SXSP01. Next base: position 15,233 of record SXSP01000447.1, read on the forward strand.
GGTGATATTCCGTGAGAACTTCGCGACGCTCTTCTTCTTTGAGCTGCGTATCTTTGAGCTTCGCGTTGATATCGTCGAGTGTGAGGGATTGAGGAGACTTGTTGCGAAATCCTTCCGCCGCCGGATCCGAAAAGAAAATATCGTACGTGGCGAAGTTGATCTTCGTGTGCCGTCCCTCGGAGGTGCGGTGAAGGCTTCCGTCGAGGAGACGTAAGCTCGCCTTCCGGCCCGGATGCTCGGCATCTTGGAGGAGGAGACCTTCACGCGCGATGATGGTCACGGGCGTTTTCTTATTGCTCTCGTCGTAAATAAAAACCTGACTCATCAGACCGCGATTCGAATCGACTTTGTTCGCGTAGACGACGAGATCAAAGAACCCATCCGAGAACGTCCCCTCTTTGAGGGTCACACCGGGCTTTGCCGAGCCGACTTTCGTAAAAAGCAGCTCGAACTGGCGGTTGGCCCAAGGGGCAATGTGAAACGAAGTCTGCAGACTCAGAATGCTGACGAGAATGCTCAAGATCAAAGCGGGCGTAACGATCGAGAACATGTTGAGGCCCACGGCCTTGAACGCGACGATCTCAGAGTCCGCGCTCATGCGCGAGTAGGTGAGGAGCACCGTGAACAAGAGGCTCATGGGAAAAAGAATCGGCAGAAAGCTTGTCGACATATACGCCATCATGAGCGCGACCGACGAGAACTTGACACCGTGGACGAGGACGAACTCGGTCAGGCGCAAGACTTGAAGCATCAACAGGATGAACACGAAGACGAAGACCCCGAGCAAGAAAGTCGGGATCATCTCTCCGAGCACGTAGCGGATCATCAAGCTTGCGCGCATCGCGAGCCTTAGAAGCGAATTTCGCCGACGTGCTCGGGCGACTTGATCGCCTTACGAACTTCGACCGACATTCTGAGGAGCGATTCGTAGTGCTTCAGATTCAGCTGAGAAGCTGCGTCGCACTTTGCTTCCATCGGGTTCGGGTGAGTCTCGAGGAAGAGAGCATCGGCTCCAGCCGCCACCGCCGCAAGCGTCAGGTGCGGAACAAAGCGCGGCTCGCCGCCCGCGGGATCTGCGCTCGAAATTCCGTAAAGACGAATTACGTGAGTCGCGTCGAAGCACGCGGGCGCTCCGCACTCTTGCATGAGCGGGATCGAGCGCATGTCCGCGACGAGGCGGTTGTAACCGAAGCAAGCTCCGCGCTCCGTGAGGAGAACGTTTTTGTTGCCGGTCGAGCGAATCTTGCTGACCGCACCGCTTAAGTTTTCAGGCGCGAGAAACTGACCCTTCTTCACGTTGATCGCTTTTCCGGTCTTGCCGGCGGCGATCAAGAGCGAAGTCTGTTGGCACATGTAAGCGGGAATCTGAAGAACATCAACGTGCTCAGCAACCATCTCGATGTCTTCGTGGCGATGGATGTCGGTGAGAACGGGGATGCCGAACTCTTTGCGGACTTCGGCGAGGATCTTCAGGCCTTCGTTCGCCATCGGGCCCGTCCAGTTTTTCTCGGAGCCGCGATTGTCTTTTTCGTAGGAGCTCTTGAAGATCAGGGGAACGCCCACGCGCTGGGTGATTTCGACGAGTTCGCGCGCCGTGCGCATGACGAGCTCTTTCGAGTCGATCACGCAAGGACCAGAGATGACCGCGAGGCCGTGGCCCGAGCCGATCGTAATCTTCGAACGGGGACCGTCAACGACGAACTCGCGCTTCGGCAGTGTCGTGGTTTCCGTACGAGTGAGGTTCTGTTTTTCGGTAGTCTTTTCCATTTTTACTCCGTTTGGTTCTCGAAAATCTAATCTTCAGCGCCCACGAGCCGGTAAGGCTTGTACTCGCCGATGCGGTAGTTAAACGCCTTCTCCACGAGATCGCTCGTCACGAGCCGGAGATCTTTGAGCTTCCAATCCGAAAGCGATCTCTTGGCGTCGAAGGTCCAATCTTGCTGCGCCACCAGCTCGCGCATCACGGCCGGGTGGCTTCCCTCGAATCTTTTAAGTCCGTACTGGCGATCATACTGGAAATCATTAAA
>SXSP01000046.1 GCA_005792225.1 Bdellovibrionales bacterium
ATTTCGGGGAGCGAAGCGTTTTGCATCACTTCGCTGGCTGCCTTTAAGTAGTTTGGAATCGTGACGTTGATCGGAATCATGCCGTCGACTCCGACACCAGTGAAGTACTTGGGCCAGTCGATCGTGGGTGCGAGTTCTTTGAGGGCGGCTTGATCCATGCGGTGATAGAGTTTTGTCGGATCGCGGAGTTCAGCGGGGCGCAGGGCCGCTTCTGCCAGCTTCGTCTCGAGCGCAAGTACGGATGCCGCATCTTTGTCGGCCTGCTTCTTTGGTACACCGGTCATCGCGAGAGTTTTTGAAATATGGGCGACGTAAGCGTCGCGGATCTTTTTCATCTTCTCGGAGTCGTCGGAATAGTAATCCTTCGTGGGTAGTGACATGCCCCCCTGGTGGAACTCGCCGATCATCTCTTGGGGATTTTTGTAATCTTGCGATTCAGAGAAAGAGAAAAACGTGGTGACGCCGCGACCTTGAAGCTGACCGATCAATTCGGGAAGCGTTTCTTTTTTGACGGCCTCGATGCGCTTGAGTTCCTCTTTCATTTGTTTAAGGCCGGTGCTCTCGATTTTTTTAGTGTCCATGCATGAAGCATAGAAATCACCGAGCGGCTTCGCGTAGGGGTTTTCGGGTTCGGTCTTGCCCTTTGAATACCCCTCAAGAATTTCGCGAAGGATGATTTGGTTTTCTTCGTCGATCACCGTGAAAGAGCGCCCCCAAAATGGTCGATCGGCAGGGATTTCGGTTTTGGCCAGCCAATCTCCGCAGGCGTACTGAAAGTAGTCCTCGCAAGCGTCGGCCTTTGTGTCGATCAAGGTGAGATCGGGGTTTGGCGTCACATTCTGCGTGGGACTTGCGGTCGAGGGTTGAGAGAAAAACGAGGTAACAACCAGGGTGAGGAGCGACAATGTTTTCTTCATAGCTCGCAATTCTATCGACGCGAAAGTCGAAGTCAATCATGTGAAAGGGCGTCTCCCTCTGAGTCAGGGCTCAGTGATTGCAGAGATCTAAGGAAGCAGGCACAGAGGGTGAGGGCTCAGACGAGCGCCGTCCACGCACTTGGCAGCTGTCAAAGGATTGAGCAGAGGGGGATCTGGATGAAGATCAAAAGAGCATTCCTTCAAATAAAAGAGTTCGTGGGGCCGTTCGCGATCATGGTTCTGATCGCCCTCACGGTAACTTCCGCCTACGGCATCCACGTCACGAACAACTTGGCCGTGTTGGCGGCTTCCATCGAGGCCGATATTCAGAACCCGGGTGTGGCCGTCAGGCTCGCGGGGCGCACGATCATTCTGGAAGGAATCGCGAGTGATGAAGGCGAGAGCGACCGCGCCGAAGCGATCGCCATGGACTATGTCGCAAGTCAGTCCAAAAGTCTTCTCTTCGGAGCGAGAGTCTTAAATCTTATTTCCGTAAAACGCGACAACGCCGCGATTTAACTTTCGCTGCCCTCTTCGTCACGTTTGTGGCGGCGCCTTCCGACCTGGTTTTGGTAGGCCATGTCTCCGAAATGTTTGCGCGCGGCCTCGTTATAGGCGACGGCCGCCGCCTCCTCCGAATCGAAGTGACCGAGATTGATCGACTGTCCCTCGACTTCGATGCCAGCCTTCCACTTTCCGTCTGATTTCGAAAACGAGACACCGCGAAACTCCGAGGTCGCTTTTTTGCGATTTTTCGGCAGGAGCCGCTGACGCTCCTGGAGGGTGCAGACGATGAGGTTTTCTTTTCGGTAATCGAGACCGTCGTTGAACCGTCGGGGGTAGACGAGCTTTCCCTTCGGAGGGTTCATCAGAAACTTGCCGAGCGTGATTTGGCGACTGCCCTTAGGACCTCGGATGGAGGTCACGACGCGCAATCTTCCCGTCGTTGCCTTCGTCACTCTCCAGGAGTGTTGACTGACGCGTTCATAATCTTCCCGGTCGATCTTCACCTGGAGATCGGGGTGAACGGGGACGTAAACCCAATCTTTTGCCATGACTCTCTCCTCGTCAGCGATGAATGCAGTTCGTGACTCTTCCGCTTTTCGTTTTGATCTCTTCGAGCGATCTCATGATTTCGAGTTTCGCGCTGAAGTTATCCGGAAAGAGCGCGTACGCTTTACAAAAATTTTCGTTCGCACTTGCAAAGCGTCCTTCCACTTTATCAAGCCGGCCGACGACCAGGAAGAGGACCGAAAGCGGAATGTACTCCGCCGAGTTGGCCTTGACCCAATTGCCGTCATAGATCAGCGGCTCGATTTCCTTTCGGATCGCCTCGCGCTTATTCATTATCCAATAGAGTTGCACCAAATTGCTCGCAACGCCAGCCCGGTGGGGCATGAGAGAATGGGCTTTTTTCAGTTTGATTTCAGCCTCGGCGTAATCGCCCCGCTGAAATGCGAACGCCCCGAGGGCGTTGTTGGCCGTGAAACTCTCAGGGGACTTCTCCAGCATGTCGCTAAAGAGGATATCATCGGTTCGCCAAGCGAGACTCCGGTGAAAGCCCACGCCCGCCCAAATGATGAGAACAGCCGCCATGATCTTGAACGCAAACTGAGAGCGGTTCACGATGATCCCGATCAAGATCGAAAATGCGATCCAAGGCCAATAAACATAGCGGTCCGCCACCGTTGATTGAGCCTGGGCCATGAAAGGAATGAAACCTAATACGGGCGAGAGTCCGATCAAGAAAAAAAGTATGAAGTCTAAAGTCGAAATCTTGAACTTGCGGTAAATGGCGATGAGACCACCGGTGGCCAATGCGAGGGCAGGAAGTGTTGACAAATAAAGCTTCTCGCTCATGAGTCGCCAAGGTGTGCGGGCGTAATCGGCATTGAGCTGGTAGGGCACCGCGATCTTCGATGCATAAAAGCCGAGCGCATCGAGGGTGACGATGATCCGGTTCATGAAGGGTACACTCGCGACGTTCGCGTCGAGACCGTAATCCTGAACGTAGCGGTTCCAAGCGAGGTCGAGGACCGCAAGGCCGAGCCAAATCGCTAACGTCACCCAGCGCTGCCGGTGAAGGGATTGACGGAAGCGGGTGAGGGCCAAAAGTGCGACCGGAAGGGGCGCCACGGTCGGTTTCGAGAGAAGACCTAAGGCAAAGAGCAAAACCGAAGCCGCGAGCGCCGTTTTTTTCGATGAATTTAAGAACACGTGCACGGCCCAGAGGCTGAAGGTGAGCGCCAATAGGTCGCGCCCGCCCGAAATCCACGCAAAAGCTTCGATCTGGAGGGGCATCAGGGCAAAGGTGAGCGTCACCATCCACAGTCCGCGCGCGCTCAGTTCCGGATAGAGCCTGCGGGCGATTATATAAACAAAATGACTGTTGATGGCATGTAGGCTCAAACTCAGCAGATGGAAGGCGATGGCCGAGGACCAAAGATGCCAAAGCGCCGTCCAAACGGTGTACGTCACCGGAATGTACAGCAAGAAATAAAACTTTTCGGTCCAGAATCGGAGGACGTCCCCTTCGAGAAGCCATGGATTTTTGTAGAGGTTCTTATCGTCATCCCACTGTAAGAACTCTCCGTAGTAGATCGCGGGAAAAATCACGAGCCCGCAAATCGCAAAGAGAATGAGGAAGCGGAGGATACCAGGGGGAATTCGGTTTAGAGCGCGCATTGGTCGGGCCGTTTGATGAGGGACTTGTCGAGCTCAGGAGCCACGCACGATAGGTCGGGGTTCATCTTCCAGCCGAGTCGGCGACACATCTCATCCCTCCAGGCTTCAGGCGTGAGTGGATCAAAGGCGATCCACGTTAAAGGCATGCAGTGGACGAGCTTCTCCAGGCGATTCATCACTTCGGGTCCTTGGATGGGATCACTCAGCATTTTCAGGAAATGCGGATGAAGCGGAAAGTTCTTCAGGAGCGCGAACATCGGGCCCTCCGCTTGGTAGTGATTCACCAGTCGACAGTCGCTGCCACGAAGACGTTGGATGAACCGGTAATAGACGACCTCGAGATAGTTGTAAGTGGTAACCGGAAACGAGAGGCCAGCGCCACAATTTGGCCCCGCGGCCGCTAAAGCTTCGTATCGCGGCCGAATGGGGGCGGTTGGCATCGGCTGGTAGAACGGAGGAAGCTCCAGCAACACGACGAGGGGCAGAAGCGCGGGGATCACTCTCGAAAGTTTCGGGATCTGAATCCTTCTTACGAACTCCGTAACAACGAAGCCCGCGATCATCAAAAGAGAAAAGTGAACGAAGAGGCTTGCGCGCATGGGCACACGTATCTGCTCGACGGCGAGGTAAAGCCAGCCGGAGGGGCCGAAGATTCCGAGTGCGTAGGGTGGAAGCGAAAGCCAAAACGTAAAGACCGCGAAGACGAAAAAAAAGCCGACTTGGATTGTCAGCGACTTCTCGCGCCAGCGGAGGAGTGCGAGGGGCGTGGAGAAGAAAATGAGCCAGAAGATCCAGCGAATACCGGCGCTTCGTTCGTGAACGTTGCCGTCGCCGAGATTTTCCATCACGTGATCCGTGAGGCGCTCACGGATTGGATTGAGATCGTAATGCCCGATCCCGATGTCACCGGTAAAATAATCGATCACGTTCGCGCCGAACCGATCCAAGTAGGGGTGAAGATCAACACCCGCCGGTTTATCAGACTTCGGGCGCACGGCTTCTGCCGGGAAATCAACTCCCGGAGGAAGCGGAGCGAGGATCGAAAAAATCAGAAACGAAATGGGAAAGACGAGGGAAGCGCCCAAACGAACGGTGCTAAGTTTGAGATTTGAGCGAGTTTCTGGCTGCAAAAAGTAAAAGAGAACGAAGAACGGGGCGAGAAAGGCGCTCGTCACGACGTAGTAGTGAGCATTCATGACCGTGAAGAGAAAGACTAGCGTCGCCGCAATCACGGATTTCCAGGATTTTCCCCGAGCGAGGATGAGAAGGCCCAGGA
>SXSP01000448.1 GCA_005792225.1 Bdellovibrionales bacterium
CGCAGGCGGTACGGCGTACCCCCAACCCAGTCCCGGCCTCACTTCTTAGCGAGGTGTTGGTCGATGACTTTTTTGAATTCGTCGAGGGGGTAAGCGCCTTTGAGCGAGACACCGTTGACGAGGTAACCGGGGGTTCCGCTGAAGCCGAACTTCTCGGCTTCGGCACGGTCGGCGTCGATGCGCTTCTTCACTTCTTCGCCTTCCATGTCTTTTTTCGCTTTCGCTACGTTCGCGCCGACTTTCTTAGCCGAAGCTTCGATGAAAGCCATGCCTTTCGCGTTGAGTTCTTCTTGGCCGTTGAAGATCTCAGCTTTGAACTTCGCGGCTTTTTCGATGTCCTGAAGAGCGATCGCCTCGTACATCTGCGATGCGGGCAGAGCGAGGGGATGGATGCGCTCGATCGGGAAGTTCTTGAAAACGACGCGAACTTTTCCGGGGTACTCCTTCAGGACTTGTTCCATTGTCGCGTGACCGCGTTTGCAGAAGGGGCACTGGTAATCGGAATACTCGACGATCGTCACGGGAGCGTCCTTCGGCCCCTGGAACGCGCGGCCTTCTTCGATCACGGCTTGCTTCGGATTTTTGAACTCTTCCTCGCGAGCTTTCACTTCTTCTTGTGCGAAACGCTCTTCTTCTTGCGCGCGCGCTTTTTGAGCGGCTTCGTTCACGACGTCGAGGAATTTTTTGGGATCTTTTTGAATCACAGAGTAGAGAATGTCAGGATTGTCTTCCATGACCTTCTTGAGTTGAGGAGCCGAGGGAGCACAGCTCGACAGGCTCATTGTCGCCGCCACCGCAGCCACTGTTCCGATCACGGCTTTAAATAACGCGTTCTTCAAGGAAATCCTCCAGTTGAGAGTTCGAACAGGCATTTGGAATTAACAGCCTGCTAGCATGACACAACCCAACGACCTGGCAAAATAAAAAATCTCGACTCGAAGCCTCACCTTGGCGCGGGATCGCCTGGACCGAAACTGGCCTCCGCTTCGACCCCATTCGCGGGTTTAATCTGGTGTTATGCGTAACTCAACGAGCAAATCATCAAGTGTCATTTGGATTTCAACTCTCTCGATCGGCCTCGTCGTCGGATGCTCCAGCGGGCAGAAGGATGAAGGCGGCGAATCCTACCCGGTCGATTCTTCCGCGCGAGTTGAATACGACTCAAATCAGCTCATGATGAAGAGCGCGGACGAGATCGCCGAAATCATCCGTAAAAAAATGAAGAAGGCCCAGAACATCCAGGCCCAGCAAACCACGCGCGACGAAGAAGGCATCATGGCCGAAGACGGCGCCGTGAGACAGCTCAAGGACGCAATGCGAATCGTGCTCTCCCGTCCCGATCAAGACGGAACGCGGGCTCCCGCGTTCGCTCGCTTGAGACGCGACCTTCAGGATTTGAATTCACTCGATCGTGTCTTAGCGGAACTCGGAGCTGAAGGAATCGGGGCACTGAAGTCGAGTGAAACGACGATTCGTCACCAGGCGACTTACGTCGTCCTTCTCGAGAATCTTATCGCCGAGCTTCGCCCCGAGATGAACGCGAACGCCAACTTCAAGAACATCATCACGGAAATCCGCGATGCGAAAATCAAGATCTCGGACAAGTTGAGATCCCAGGCGCTCTTGAACTCGATGTCGGTCCCCCAGTCTCCCTCTGACATCGCAAAGAATGTCCTCGCCAAAGATGGCGTCGAGACCAAAAAGAAAAAGAAGTAAGACCGGCTTTCTAGTCTCGTCAAAATAAGCCATCTCACCGATGAGCCTTCTCGGAGCGCACGTGGCGCGAACTGAGGAGGCTCTTTGTACGCGACTCTCCAACGGCAAATGATCATCTGGACGTCGGTCCTCGTCCTTGGTTTGGGCGCGGTCTCGTTCTTTGTGATGGTGCAACCGCCGCGGAGTCTCACGATGAAGTCCGCCGGAGCGAAGAAGAAACTGCGCACGCCCGCATCCGCCAAGGAACTCACGGCGCTGGCAGTGGCGCCGGATAAAAATCAAGTCATCGATCTTCAGCTTGAGTGCGACCAACCGGCGGTTGAGTTCCCCTCGACCATCAGCCAGGTTCGACTCATCGGAAAAGCGTGCGGTCAGTTCAGCGACTTCGCGACGACCGAGATTCGAAACGAAGCAAACGGGTACGCCGCTACCGTCTTCTACCCGCGCGAAGGTACCTTCTCAAGCGACTACGTCACGCTGTCGGACGGCGCCAACAAAATTCGTATTCTGCACGTCTTCAAACGAGGCGGCCGTGAAGAACGCGGCCTCGTGATCAACCGGCAAAAAGAAATTTCGAAAGATTAAAAGACGTAACTGAGACCACTCAGGTAAACGGATTCGCGTTTCGTGATCCCATCTTTGCGCGTGAAGGTCGAGACCGTCATCGTGCTTCCGAGTTGCGGCGTGATCGAACGCCTGGCGATATAGGAAATGACCCCATCCATCAGCTTGTAGTGGGCTTCTAAAGCGAGTTTGTTTGTCACCGGCCGACCGATCGAGAACGTCGCCTCGTCGATGGGACCGGGTCCGATCGCGCTCGGGTTCATCTGCAAGCGGATACGCGACGTCTCGAGCCAGGGATTGTCGACCTTCATGTCAAACGTGTTCCCCGCGATCTGGTAATTCATATTAAAGCGAACCTTCTTCACCTCGACCTTCATCTGGCTCAAGCGCTCCTTCGCTTCCCAAACGACCTTCGCGCGCGGATTGGTCTGCGCGAATTGATCGACGTGATATTCCGTCAAACGGCGGACCATGAAGTCGGCGAACTTACGACGCTCCTCGCTCGCCTCTTGGGGTGTCCCCTTGAAACCGTAAACATCGTCGTAATAAGTGTAGCGATTGGGAGAGTTATAAACGCGCTCGACTTCGGTGCGACCGAACTTCTCTTCGTACTGATCGCTGAATTCCTTACTCAGCTTGTCATTGAAGATGCGATCCCTCAGAGTTGGACCAGTGACCTTTGGTGGCTGAATCACGATCATGTCTTCGACATTACGATCGCGCTCGCCATCGATCGTCTGCAGATAACCATTGTGGTTGCCGTAACTGCGAGCCGCATACGCCAAGGGAAGCGCCGAGAGCGCTACCGTAATCACGGCAACGCCCAGGACGAGAAAGCGCATGATTGAGATTTTAAGGCTCACAGAATTTGCCATCGTTACGAAGACGCTCCTCTCCACCGCCGAAGGCCTGCAACAATCAAACCCGCCAGCAGGAATGTAAATATATAGAATGATTAGTGGAAATGCGACTTCGGCCCTCATCCCGTCATGGATTATCAAGAAATTTTCATACCTTCGCCCAAAAGGTAGTTATTTCGGCAATTTAACGTAAAGATGTTGTCGTTAGACAAAGTGACATCCCACGGCCTCGCCTTGGTTGAGAGAAAGAGAGCGATGACCTCGATTCAACACCAAAGTTTAAAGCAACGTAGCGACATCCACCTCAGCCGCAAGCTCTGGCACTGCGTCGGGATCTGCATGATGGCGGCCATTTACAATTACTTCGGTGCAAAGGTGTCGTGGATCCTGGTTCTGGTGGCGGCGGGGTTCTTCATTCCCCTCGATCTTCTTCGCCAAAAGCAGCCCGCCCTCAACCGGCTGACGGTGCGTGTTTTCGGCCCTGTCATGCGCAAGCACGAGTTCCACGCGATCTCCGGAATGACTTACCTCTACCTGGGTTGCATTTTTCTTCTTCTGATCAACAGTCATCACATCGTCACGCTGACGCTCTTGTTTCTCGCATTTGGCGATCCGATCGCGAGCTTCTTCGGAATCCGCTATGGAAAAGACCGCATCCTCGGCCGTAAAACCCTGCAAGGCACTCTCGCCGCCTTCGCGGTTTGCACCCTGATCTCGGCCATTTACTATTACTTTAATAATTTAATGACCGAACGTCTGCTGATCGTGGCCCCGATTTCGGGAGTCATCGGAGCGCTCGCGGAGCTGCTCCCGATCGGAAGGCTCGACGACAATCTGACGTTCCCGATTGTTTGCGCGGTCCTGCTGTTGGCACTATTTAAGGTTTATGGCGGTTTCGGCATTTGATATGACTCGCCGAAAGTCCTGCCCCTGATGAAGGAGTCGAAATGACCGACAACCCACCCAATTCTTATTCGCCCTCGCAGGCACCACCCCCGACCACATCGACGGTGATGCACCAGCGCCGCGCGACGGATGGAAAGAAGGGCTTCGGATTTCCCCGCCGCCGCATGCGCAGGCTTCGCATGCGTCCCGGCATGCACATCTACATTCTCCCGAACCTGATCACGACCATGAATCTGCTGTCGGGCTTCGTCGCGATCGTCAACTCGATCAACGGCAATTTCGTCTTCGCCGCTTACGCGATCGTCGCCGCCGCGGTCTTCGACCAACTCGACGGCCGCGTTGCGCGAATGACCCATTCGATGTCGAAGTTCGGAGCCGAATACGATTCTCTTTGCGATCTCGTCAGCTTCGGTGTCGCGCCTTCGATTCTTCTCCATCTCTGGGCACTTCAACCGCTCGGCCGAATCGGATGGCTCGTGACATTCCTCTTTACCGCTTGCGGAGCCTTGCGCCTGGCGCGATTCAACGTTCAAGCCAACATTGTTGAAAAAGCTTATTTCCAGGGGCTTCCAATCCCGATGGCCGCGGGCATCGTCGCGAGTTCCGTTCTCGCGTACTCGGACCTTCAATGGGATCCGAAGGGTTCGATTCTTCTTCTCTTCATGACGGCGCTCCTCGCTTTCGTCATGGTCAGCACGTTCCGCTACCGTAGCTTCAAGGATATCGATCTCAAACAAAGGCTCCCGTTCTGGTACCTGCCGATCGCACTTGCGATGGTCGTTGTTGTTGCGCTTTACCCCGAAGTCATGCTCTTTGTCGTCTTCATGGCCTACGCCACTCTCGGCGCGGTCTTTGGAATTCTCGGTTGGGGAAAACAGCCGCAATCCGCCACGATGACTCCCGTCATGGCCGGCGCTGAAGGTGGCGACGATCTCCACGAGGAAGTGGAAGAAGAGGAAGAGGAGCCACGCAAGTGAGAAAGATCAATGTCGGCGTCGTCGGCGCGACGGGTGTTGTCGGAGAAACGTTCCTGAACCTGATCGATGAGCGCGAGTTCCCGTTTGGTGAACTCCGCCTCTTCGCCAGCGAGAACTCCCTCGGACAAACTCGAAAATGCGCGGACCAAGAGTTTCCGGTCCAGACGCTGACGGAAGGCTGCTTCAACGGCCTCGATCTCGTGTTCTTTTCAAGCGGCGACGACATCAGTCAAGAGTGGGCACCGAAGGCGGTTGCCGCGGGCGCCTACGCCGTCGACAACTCGGCCGCATTCCGAATGGATTCTAAATTTCCCCTGATCGTTCCTGACGTGACTGGCGACCTTCTTCCGAAAGCTTCGGCCACTTCGAACGACGGCGCCACGATCATCGCGAACCCGAATTGCTCGACGATTCAACTCGTCGTCGCCCTCGCGCCGCTGGCGAAGAAATACGGACTTAAGTCGGTTCGCGTGGCGAGCTACCAATCCGTCAGCGGCGCCGGCCGCAACGGAATCGAAGAACTCCTCACCACCACTCGGGTCGCACTCGAAGGCGAGGAAATCACGAAGAGCGCCACCTTCCCCGCCCCGATCGCGTTCAACTGCATCCCGCAGATCGGCCGCATCGGAGAAGACGGTTTTTGCACCGAAGAAACAAAGATCATGAAGGAGACGGCAAAGATCCTTCGTCTTCCTTCACTTCCCGTGTCGGCTTTCACGGTTCGCGTTCCCACTCTGAATTCTCACGCCGAAGCCGTCTGGGCGACGCTCGAGAAAAACGTGACGTCTCTAAATGAGATCACCGGCACTCTCGCGGGGGCTCCGGGAGTTGAGCTCGTCGACGAAAGTCCTGGCTACCCCATGCAAACCAGCGCCTCGGGACAAGATCCCGTTTATGTTGGACGTGTCCATCGCGATCACGCTGATCCCAACACTTGGCTCATGTGGGTCGTCTCCGACAATCTCCGGAAAGGCGCTGCCCTCAACGGAATCCAAATCGCCGAGCATATTTTTGACTTAAAATAAGCACCGTGCTGGAATTGAGATTATGCACAAGTCTCAAGTCCGCCCCCAGACGAAGGTCGTAAGCAAACTTCGTTCATTTATGTCTCCCGCGCTTGCGGGAGCCTTCGTCTTCGCCGCGGGCTCGATGGCGAACGCCACCGTCACGATCGGTTCCGTCGGAAACGCGTCGTTTGTGGACCAGACGACCTCGCCCTGGGTTATTTATGGCGGACTTGCGGGCCCACCGCCCACACAGTTCATTACCGGACTCTACAACAACTGTGAAATCGCGACCGGCGGCCTCGCCCCCTGCAACAGTTCACGGATTCACATGGAAGCACTCCTCACGATCAGCTTTCGATCCGATTCCGGAACGGGTCGCCCCGCCCTCTTCTACACCGGGGGCACGACGCCGGTTTTGATTCAGCCCGATATTTCGTCTCCGACTTCGGCGAC
>SXSP01000449.1 GCA_005792225.1 Bdellovibrionales bacterium
GAAAGTTCGCTCAACGATGATGGCGATCGAAATCACTTGGAAGGCCGCGATGGGCCACATCCAAAAACCGCCTTCGTGGAAAGCCATGCCGATCTTAGCGAAAAACTCCATGAACGACTCCCGTTGCGAAATCCAGGCAAATGTTTTGTATTTAGTGTGAGCTCCTAGTTAAAAATCCTTGACGTTGGTCAAGATACTGTCAACTTTTGAAATCGAATTGATTTATCGCGTTAGTTTCGCGCGCGAACAAAGCGTGCGCGAATTCGTTCGCCCGCGTTCGCTGATGATGAATGAAGATCGTGCAACGAGGACATTCGTTTCGAACAAAACGAAAGCGGAAGAGTGAATGATCGAATCGACCGGCTGCCTCAGAAGTAAAAAATAATTCCCGCGCGCAAGGGGCTGTCACCGAATGTGCGGAAGCGAACGCCACTCGATAACGACGTCACCGCGGTTCCCGCTTCAAAACTGAAACCTAAATTTTCGAGGCCCGGAAGGAAGAACTCCGTGCCGACAAAACCCATGAGTTCAAAGCCGCTCTCACTCTTCGTCGCAACTTCGGTCGTCACGACACCCGCACCGGCGCCCATGTAAAAGTTGAGGTTATCCTCTTGAAAGATAATTCGGTAGAGTTTCGCCATGGCTCCAAAACGCGAATTATCTTTTTGGGTGTCTACACCGAGTGCCGCCGAGAGCCCCAAGTCAGCGCCGGGATAATACTGGAGCGCCACCGCCGGCACATCGCTCGCGAACTGATTCTTGTACCCGACACCGAGACGATGCGAGAGATCTTTCGCCTGCACGGAAGAAGTAGCAAAAACACCTGCGAGCAGAGCGGCGAGGGCACAAACGATGCGATTTCTCATGATGCGAGGACCTCCACCCGAAATTAACACTCAAAACCCCGCGCGCGAGCAAGCAAAAGAGCAAAGACCTCGCGAAATTCTTGTTGCCTGTGACCAGACCGATAACTTAGGTTTTCTTTACCTGCGTGGGGGTATAGCTCAGTTGGGAGAGCGCGAGCATGGCATGTTCGAGGTCGCAGGTTCGATCCCTGTTACCTCCACCAATTTCCGCACGAAAAGTGGATTCTAGGCGCGACAAGTCCTATTCGAGGTCGCAAGGCTTTGATCCCCATTACCTCCACCAATCTTTCCTGGAGAAGCGTGCCCTGGGCGCACCAAAATGAAACACGACCGGAATCCATCGTCGCGAATCTAAACAACTCCGATTAGAATCGTAATGTGGGGAAATCCATTGGCATCGCTTTGATTTTTTTGGTTCTCGTGGTTCTTTTTCAGAACTGCGGTCAGGGATTTTCTTCGGTCGCGAACGCGCCCGCAACGCTTGACCAGCCACAAGACATTGGAGAGGATCCGGGCGAGGTCGAACCGATGCCAACTGCCACTCCGAATCCAGGGCCAAATCCATCTCCCAGCCCCACTCCCGAAACGTATCCAACCAATCCGGTGCCCCCAGGTGCCCAGGTCACAACGCTCCTGTCGAATCACGGCTTCAATGAAGGTCCCGTTTGGATACCGTCACTCAACTCGTTGATCTTCACGGACCAAAAGGTGCAGCTCCTTTACCGCTGGGATGCCGCGACCGGAATGGAAAGCGTCTTCCGGTCCGATGCGAAGATTCCGAACGGCAACATTCTTGATCTGAATGGACATCTGATCACCGTGGAAGGTTTTCCAGCAAAGCGCGTGGGACGCACGAACCTCATGACGATGGAAACAACCACCGTCGCCGATCGGTTCGAAGGTAAGAAATTTAATTCTCCGAATGATCTCGTTCTCTATAAAGACGGGAGTATCTACTTCACCGATCCCACTTACGGAGATGGCGGTCAGCGCGAGCTCGGATTTCAAGGTGTGTTTCGCGTCCTCGCAAGCGGCGAGGTCAAACTCATCACGAAGGAATTCGATCAGCCCAACGGCATCGTCTTCTCTCCCGATTACAAAACCCTCTTCGTTTCCGACTCGGGTCGCGAGAATATCCGCAAGTTCGCTCTCAACGAGAACGGTGAAGTGGTGTCGGATTCTGTCTTCTACGCTCCCGGAAATAATATGGGAAATGCGTTCGACGGGATGACGATGGATCAGGCCGGCAACCTCTACACTTCGGGCCGTAAGGGCGTCACGATCTTAAATCCTTCAGGCAGCGTCGTGGCGTTTATCAATGTAGGAGAGAACACCACGAACGTCACTTTTGGAGGACCAGACGGGAAAACCCTCTTCATCACCTGCGCGACAACGTTACGAAAGATCGATCTCCTGATTCCCGGAATGTGAGCCCACGATCAATTAAGCCGCGAGTGGCTGCTGAACTCGGGCCGGTACACTCATCGCGGTGACGGCGAGGAGGCCCGCGCAAATCGCAAGCACCGCCATTGCGTGAAAGACCGAGAGAAAACCGTAGCTCTGAATCACGAAGGCTCCTCCCACGGGACCGAACGCTTCACCGACAAAACGAAAACTTGAGGCACCGAAATAGCTTCCTCTTAGGTGCACGGGCGCGAGAACGTCGATCGCGACATTCTGGAGGGGCCCGATGATGACTTCGCCGACCGAAATCAAGACGATCATCAAAACGAGCGCCGGGAGCGAGAAGCCCATGAGCTGCATCGGCAGAAACCCTGCGGAGAAAATTACACTCCCCACCAGCATCAATCTCGCGTTCGAGAATTTTCGCACCAATGGTTCCACCGTCGGGATCAGAACCACGACGAGAAACGCGTTCAAGGACAGCAAGTAGCCCACAATGCGCGTTCCGCCTTCAAATTCGGTCGAGATCAATCGCGCGACGTTCGTATCGATTTGCATATAGGCGGCGCTAAACAAAATACCCGATACAAGAAGGCGCCTGAAAGCTCCGTCTCCCGCGATGACCCGCACGGCTTCGGTCAATTTCGCCAGCGGAGCTCCGGCGGTTCTCGCCGGGCGCACCCAAGTTACATTATAGACGCGGAACAAACGACCGAGCATGAGGGCGTAGCCGAAATAGAGTGTCGCCGAAGCCAGGAAGACCCATTGACCGCCGACGGAACCTCCGATGCCCCCGGCAAGTCCGCCGATCATGGCGCCGGCATTCATCAGCATGTAGCGGAGCCTCAAAACGAACGCACGATTCTCATCGGGGCAGCGGTCGATGATGAGGGCCTGCGCCGATGGACCGAACATGGATGAGGTCATTCCGACGATCCCGTTCAAAATCAAAAACGCAATTGTTTGCGCGGCACTTCCCTTGGGGAGGTAGGCGGCCGCGAAAAATCCAAAAAACGTTGCGCTGGAGGCCCAGAGAGCCACCCGCATGATGATGGTGCGACCGAGAACGTCGGCGAGGTAACCCGAAAAGAAACTCGAAGCGCACGCCATTACGGGAGCGGCGCTGATGACGAAGCCGATGGCGATGCCACTTAAGGCCGTATGCTTCGCGAGATAGATCGCGAGAAACGGGATACTCATCATGAAGGCCGTCTTGGTCCAGATGCTTCCGAGGAGGAGTGAGATAACGAGGGGATCTTTGATGCTTTTGAAGGGATTCATTTTATGCTCCGGTGGGAGGTACAATCGCCTCTCGCCCCGAGCGTTTTGCAACGCCCGTTCCACCGAAGATCGCAGCCCGGAGGCCCGCTGAAGGGCCCCCGCGCTCATCGAGTCTTTACAATCAACTCATGGATCTTAGAATCCGGACATGCGTCAGAGAGGCCAAGGCCACCACGAATCGTCATCTTCGGGAGTAGGCGCCGGGGTTGGTTCCGGCACGGCGGTGGGAGCCGCCGTGGGGACAGCGGTGGGAGCCGCGGTTGGAACCGCAGTTGGTGCGGCGGTCGGAGCGGCTGTTGGGCGCGGATACGGGGTCGAGTTCGGAGTCGGCGCAGGCGGTTCAGGCTCAGTGGGTTGACCTTCGCAACGCTTGAGTTCGGGTTTGATCTCAAGGGCCGCAATCGCCTGCATTTGCGGGATTGAGAGCTTAACAAAGCTCTCTTCTCGAGTTTGCTCGAGCAGCGATGAAAGATCCGCCGGAAATCCCGCGAACGAATCGGAGAGTTTCACGAGAAACGCCCGGTGGAAGGTCTCGTTCGCTTGATCGAGCTCTGCGCGTTCTCCCCAGCGGACGTTGATCGTCTTTTGAACGTCGTACGTGTCACCGGCCTCGCAGAAATTGAGGGCCTTGTATTTTGTGACTATGGCAAGCTCGCGATCACCTTTCAAGGTGAGGACACGTTGTTCGGTGGAGGACTCGAGCGTGAGTTCGTTTTCTGACCAGCCGGTCACTTTCATTTTCAGGTCGCCTTCGACACCATCACTCATCGCGACGGTTTGGCAATCGTCTTGAGTGACTTTCGGAAGAGCGTTGAGGTAATCGGCGAGCGACTGTTCAGATAAGTCGTAAGAGGCGCTCGAAAGAAGTTTCACGATCTTGTCAGTGGGGCGGTTGCCGCTGGCGCCACGACCGGGAGCGACCCGGAAATCCGTGGTGACTTGTCTAACGATCGCCGTCTCTGGGAACTCCCCCATTCGGTCGTAGAGTTTTTGAAGGTTCATGCAGCCTTCTTCGTCGCTCACTTCATTCGGCTTCACATCCAAGGCTTTTGAGACCGATGAAGGGGTCGGGCCCGGCACGGGCAATCCGGTTCCACCCCCACCGGCCCCAGGGCCCGCCGCTGAATTCGAAGAATCTCCCCCGCACCCGGCCGCGAGTGCGAGCACCAGCGAGAACAGGGTCGTCGACTTGAAGAACGAGCTAGCTGTCATGACTCTACTCCTTTTATTTAACTTGAAATCTTACCTTGAAAGTTGAATGAGCCCTTGGACGATACCCGCGAGCGGCTCCTCGTGAGCGGACGAAATCTCGGCGGCGCGAACAAAGTCATCCGAAACGGGCGCCTGGCCGTTCCAGGTGTCGCGGAGGCCGGTGCGCTTTTCGCCGATTGAGCGCGCATTGAAGCCCGCCTCGACCGCCCAGATGAAGTCCGGATGTTTATTCGAGTACCATTCGCCGCCGATGATCTGGTGTCCCGCATCGAGCTCCAGATCGTAAATATACCGAACCGTTTTCAGAACGGCCCGATCAGCGCCCGTTCCCGTATGCGGCTGGATCTCGTTCACGTAAGTGATATCGAGGGCGATGCCGACCACGTATTTCGCCTTGGCGGAGCGGTACTTCTTAAACTTATCGAGTTTGAATTTTTCCTTCTCCACGATCGAGCCGAAAAGGCTATCCGAAACCTTAAGCGTCTGCGGATTAAAGTAGCTATATTTATAACCGTAAATGGGTTGGTTCCAGACTTCCGTATCGTAGGTGGCGTCCATCACGAAGCTCTCTCGACCCACGCCGATGCGATTGACGAGCGTCAAATGCCAAGTACCCGGATTCGTATTGAAGCACTCCGGATCAATGACGCGGCCCATGTCGTCTTCTTTGGGCTTTGGCTTCACGCACTTCTTCCCGATGAAGATGACATCTGGAATCGTATCCGCCCAGAGAGAACTCGCCAGAGCCTTGATGTCGGCGGGTAAGAACGTGATCATACGCCCGCTGCGCGCGGGAACGGTCACGGCCTTTCTCGGTTGATGCTCAAGGTAAGCCGCCGGAGCCCACCCGTGGCAGAGCCCGTACCACTTGGGAACATCGGGCTTCGTCTTTACGACTTCGAGTCCGCGCGCCCAGTTCTCTTTTGTCAGAGTGAAGTTCGCGTCGCCAACGAGAATGTCGTATTTCTCCGCGGGCGAGAGCTGCTCATCAGGGAGAGTTTCCGCCGGCCGCGCTTCGTAGGAGCTGTAGTTGGTCTTGAAATCTTTCCCGGGGAAAGCGGGATCGTTGTAGCGCCAGGAGAGCGCGCCGTTTCGCGTGGGCCAGTAACTTCCCGACCAGGGCTTCTCATCGAGATAGCTTTTTTTAAGACCCTTCTTTTCCATTTCGGTGAGCCTGCGTTCAGCGCGAATGCCGGCCAAAAGATCGTCGGGCCTTTCGGAGTCCGGTATCTCTGACCAAAGATTCGATCGCGAGCGCGAGAGCAGCTCTCGTCTCGCGTCTCCTTTTTCTTCGACGCTCACGTCTTTCGACTGAGTTGCGAGTTCGCCGCCCTCACTCCATTTCGGGAGTCGATCATTCATGACACGAGATGGATTTTCGTGAAACCGTCTGAGGTAGTCCTCGACATCAACGGGGTTGTCGGCTCGAGAGACGAGCGGCAGAAGAAGAAGCAAAACGAGCAAGCGCAAGACGGTGAGTTTCATCCTTTGGCCCTCCACTGGACAAAGACTTAGCTACTCAACCACAGACAAGGCAAAATCCAAACACTTGCTTAGGGAAAACACGTTCGCTCACGCGAACTTCTCAAATTGAGCGGCGAAGTGTGACAGAAAATCATTGAACTCATCACGACAGTGTCATGCAGGCACTGCCGAGATGTTGCATAAACTCCCTTCTCTCTCATCAGTTCTCTGGTTATGGTGTCGGAATGCAATCGACATCGCAGACGCTCTCCTCGCTTCATCTCGACGCCTTCGTGGCGCTCGCGCAAACGCAAAACTTTACGCGGGCCGCGCGCAAACTCCACATCACGCAGTCGGCGCTCTCGCAGAGGATCCTGAACCTCGAAGAAGAGTTGGGATGCGCGCTCTTCTTACGAAGTCGCGCCGGCGTCACGCTCACGGAAACCGCTCGCGACTTGCTCCGATACTGTCAGACGAAGATGGCACTCGAAGAGGAATTTCTCTCGAAATTGAAATCGAAGTCCTCTCAAGAACTTGTCGGCATCGTGCGCATCGCGGGCTTTTCTTCCGTGATGAGATCCGTGATTTTGCCCGCACTCTCCGGTCTCTTCGCAAAGTTTCCGAATCTGCAGTTGCAAATGAGGACGGCTGAACTCTACGAACTGCCGCGGATCCTCAAAGTC
>SXSP01000450.1 GCA_005792225.1 Bdellovibrionales bacterium
AGACGTCTAGGGCAAAACGAAATCAGCAAAATGAACGTGGGTGAGAGACATTTCCGAAGGAAATGGCTCGGGAGGAGGGAATCGAACCCCCGACCAAGCGGTTAACAGCCGCTTGCTCTACCGCTGAGCTACTCCCGAACAGTGGTAAGGAACCATCGAAATTATTGTAATGCGCGGGTCGTTGTCAACGACGGAGTCTAAGCAAGTTACCGGGCGGAGCGACTGAACTGGGCGATTCCCTCGAGCTCTTTCAGGGCATCTGTCAGATCCTGTGAGCTGAAGACCTTGGGCTTCTCGAGCTGCGCGAGGTAGGTACCGTCGGTTCCGATCTCGATTTTAAGGTCTTTCCCATCGATATACTGGATCGTAATGAGCGGTCGATACCCAACGGTCGGGCTAGGAATCGGCATCACGGCAACCTGGCAGTGAGCGCTCAGCCATTTTTCGATCGCCATGTAGTTCAGCTCGCGAGGCTGCGGATCAAAGGCCATCCAGCGAAGTTTGAGGCCATCGCGCTCCTCTTCCACTTTACGCTCGGGGCTCCAGGCAATGGCGTGGACGCGCGTTTGGCAGAGATTGAAGTTCTCTTCGCCCGGCTGCAGAGGACGATTCGCCGCCTGAAAGCCTGGATTTTGGTGATTTCCTGATTGAATCCCCAGAGCTTCGAAGGCGGTCTGAACCTTGCCCGCGTTCATGGAGCGGATCGAGTAGATGATCCCGATGAGCATCCCAACCATGACGATGATTTTTAAATAGAAAAGGCTCTTCATGGGCGAACTCCCTTGAGACTCCGAACGAGAAGCCTCATGAGAGAAAATGACAACGTTGATCAAGTGGAACAATCACAAGATGGGATCATACCGATTTTTACGCGGCGCACACCGGTGCGCCTTACGCTGCCGATTTGATTTCGTACCAGGTCGCACGCGACTCACCTGTTTTAGCGAGCCGACCTTGATCGGTAGCCCATTTGACGAGCTTCCTAAAAGTCGTGGACGAAATATTCAGAAGCTCTTGAGCCTCCACGCTCTTGAATCGGCCTTGGCCGGCAAAACGTGCTCTCAGAGCAGACCAATGCGCGTGCATTCTATCGTGAATCAGTTCCTCGCGGTCGACTCGAAAGCCGAAGCCGGTTTCCGATACCAGCCGAAAGAGACCATCCTCCTCTTTGAGTTGCGCACGAAACTGACTCTCGCTGAGCCAATCGCGAACACGCCAAAGAAGCTGGTGAACTCGATTAGTTGACGAGAAAGGATCGAAATATTCGTTCGGAAAAATTTCCGCAAAAAGAGTTCCGATTGGAAGAGGTCGGTAGAAATCACGCGTAAGAACGTCGATCGCACGGTGAATTTTCGAACCTGGTTTCAAAACAAAATCTTTTCCGATACTGCCGCTTCTCAGGTCGAGAATTTGGCCCCCGCCCACGAGGTAGGAGGATGCGCTTGGTTTCGTGTTCCAAACGGATTCCAAACGGCGGCGGTAAGCCTCGAAAATGGTTCCGTGGTGAAGGCGGTCAAAGACGGACTGATCAAATCGAACTTTAAGCGAAAAGAAATCGCACTCGCGAAGACTCTCCCAATGCCGACGGGCCCTGGCCTCTTCCCGAAATTTATCAATGGCATCTAGGGTTCCTGTTTGGACGCTCTCAACGAACGCCAACCACTTCATGATCAGAAGTTGATCTGAACTTCGTTCAGCACCTAAGCGGACGCGGGCCGCCTCGAGGTCTTCTCGACAGAGATCGAAATTTTCTCGTGAAAGATGAATCTGGCTTCGGAGCTCGAGACAGTTCCCCGCAAGGCGAGAATAGTTTTTCTCACTGCAAGTTTGAAGGACTTTAAAGATAATGGAATTAGCCTCTTCGTATCGACCAAGGGCAATGAGAGCCGAGATAAGATTCACCTTGCCTATCAAGGATTGATATTCGGCCGGCCCAGACGCGAGATACTTCTCCAAGTAAATCACCGCCCGGTCGTATTCCCAACGAAACATATGACAGAAGCCCGTGTACAGCGTGGCTTCCGCAAGTGCGCGCTCATCAATGGAGTTAAGAAGTCGCAGTGCTTCGCTCAGCGACCCGTTCTTCATCATAAGAAAAGCGTACTCGGCGTTCTCCGCCGCGGTTGCCGGCTCAGTTTGGGTTTCCGGCCGAACGATAGGAGCCAGAAGTCTCAATCCTGTGCGGATCAAGCTCGCACGACGGCAGATATTTGCAAGCGGAAGAATCATCCGACGAGGAAGTTTAGCGCGATTCAGAGATGCGAGCCGACGAGCAACCAAATCCGCGCGGCCCGCCCTGACCTCAAGCTCGCACTGCTCGATGAGGAGTTGCGCATCCCGTTGATCCATCAGAACACCGATTTGTTCTCGCAAGAAACGTTGATGACAATCGAACTGGTACCAAGGTTATCAACATTCAAATAATCCGCGAACTGAGATTTGAATTCGTAGAGATATGCTTTTCGTAGGTAACCCGACGGTTGGCCTTCTTGTCCCAAGGTAATTCCAAAATTGGGAGCGTCCGGGGCAGTTCGGAAGACCGTAGCGAGTCCAGATAAAGAAAACTTTCCGACCGACGTCGACCCATTGAAGTAGGAGACCGCAATCTGAGTTATCGCAACGTCACCGTTTTGCGGGCTCGGCCCTACGCTCACGTACATTTCTGCTTGAGCGCTATCGGCCAGCCCTCCATTGGAGAGTTTGAAATCCGATAGACCCTGCTCTACTGCCTTCGCTGCACCCTTGCAGACATAAGTAACCGGCGGCGGCAGCTCTGCCTTACGCGGCACAATAAACATTTCTCCATTATAAACAATTGAACTCTCCCCAAGCTCGACTCGCGAACGCTCCAAGGATTTCGCCGTTTGCAAATCCGAACAGTTTTCCCGAGTCATCACGAATCGATCGTCCGGCATGTGGCGAATGACTGAGGCAATTTTCGTGTTATCTCCGCAGAGAGAATTCACAAGATAGCGGATGTAGGGTTTGCCGCCGTAGACGTCACCGTTTCCGCTTCGATCGATTCCGTCGCCGATACTTCCATCGCCAACGATGAGGCTCTCTTGTGCCGAATTCTTTGAAGCCGAGCCAGACATCTCCACGGGCGAACAGTTCTGAAAAACAAACAGAAAAAGTGCGGCAGCCAGAATCGGAAGCGATGCGAATTTGAAAAGTTTCATGCGACCTACTTTCTAAATTATCGGGTAGCGAGCGATCTCTCACAACAGCGACCCGACACTTAAACTCTCTGCTGCGACAGGAACTAGAGCGACTTAGAAAAAAGGCGCGAGTCCGTCTCAAAACGAAACGAGTCGCAGACCTTAGGTCGGCGACTCGGCCCGTCCTCTACGTTAGAGGGTCTGGCTGCAGCTGAGCTGCTGGATCAAGATGTTTGCCCCTTGAACGCTCGCGATTAGGCTTGTCGCGAAAGAAGCAGTCGATTCTTGAAGATACGTTTTGATGTAATTTGGCTTCTGCTCTCGAGTCACAAAGAGCAGATCAGGGGTCCATTCCACACGCTCCACGGGCAAGTCGATCATCGCGGACATTTGCGCTACGACCTGTCCAGCGTTGCTGAACTTTGCTGCGATAATTGCTTTTGCCGGATCTCCTGAAGCGGGAGACTTTCGCGTACCGACGGCAAGTTCAACCGCAACTTGATCTGCAGAAAGACCGTTGGGAAGCGCGAACGCCGCCAGGCCAATTTCCGACGGGATGGCTTTACCGCTGCATTTATATTGAAGGTTGAAGTCGTTAGCCGATTCGTCTCGTACATCATCGACGACGCCTTCGCTGGATTCGCTTTTGGCCACCGGGCCACTCGATCCGGCGCTTTCCATCCGGGTCGGTGCGCAGTTCTGGAAACCCGCCAGCAGAATCGTGGCGCCCAACAACGAGATTGCTTTAAGTGAAAGTTGTTTCATACATCCCATCCTTTTCGAGTTCGCTGAACCGCTCAGCAATTTTGTTCATGCGGTTGATGAACTCAGTTTGTCGCTGATGGGAGATGCATTCGACTTAGAAAAAAGGCGCGAGTATGCCTCGTTTTGAAACACGAAAATGAGCAAGTCGTTGAACGAAGGTTAGATTTAAAAAGGAAATATTCGAGAAAAATGGCGCGCCGGGAAGGAGTCGAACCTCCGACCACTAGATTCGTAGTCTAGTACTCTATCCAGCTGAGCTACCGGCGCCCAAAACGAACTGAAAACAAAGAAGCTGTGTTGTAGGTCCAGTCGGGGCAGAAATCAAGCTTGGGATTGATGAACTGGCGAGAATTTAGGTCTTTCAATCATCATCCCAATGAAATAGAACGAAAAAATCTCTGAAATCGTCCCAAAATCCCGGAGGAAATGGATGCCGCAAGCTCTTGCCAACGCTGAGGTTTGGAAAAACTCTCTCGTCGAAGCCCAAGCAACGCTCAACGAATTTGTCGGCAACCCAGACCAGCTCAAAAAGTGCGAAAAGTTCTCTGAGCTCCTGACCGAAACATTCCGCGCGGGCGGCAAACTCTTCACGTGCGGAAACGGCGGCAGCCATTGTGATGCAATGCATTTCGCGGAGGAGTTCACCGGTCGCTACCGTAAAGATCGCGCTCCCCTTGGCGCCCTCGCACTTGGTGACCCAAGCCACGTCACTTGCGTATCCAACGACTACGGGTTCAACGAGATCTTCTCGCGCCAGGTTCAAGGTCTTGGTCGCAAAGGGGATATCCTGGTCGGGTTATCCACGAGCGGAAATTCCGAGAACGTGATCCGTGCCTTCCAGGCCGCAAAAGAAATGGGTATCCAAACCGTCGCCCTCCTCGGTCGCGACGGTGGGAAATTGAAAGCCATGGCGGATCTTGCGATCGTGATTCCGGCGACGACGTCCGATCGGATCCAAGAGATGCACATCAAGATCATCCACACGGTGATCGAGACGGTTGAGCGCCAGCTATTCCCTCAGAATTATTGATCGAAGCGCGAACTGACCCCGCGAGCCCGGTCGAAGTCGCCAGAGATTGCGCCTTGATTTGACCTAGGCCCTATGGCAGTGTGGCTCCAGCTAAAACGCGTTTTTAAGCCTATGTTCTCAATTCACGGAGTGGTGGGTGAGTGGCTTAAACCAACAGTTTGCTAAACTGTCGTACGGGGTAAACCCGTACCGGGGGTTCAAATCCCCCCCACTCCGCCATCTCAGACAACCGACATCAGATAACCGATATCCGATATCTTCAGATATCCCATATCAAGATATCTGATATCCGATATCTCCCCTGAAATCTGATACCCGATATCCCCGATCCTTAATCCTCCGACTCACGCCCAGTTCGGCGAATCTTTGATCTTTGAGTTAATCAGGCGATAGAGGCTCGCTCCCAGGCGGTCGGCGATGGCTAATAAGTTGGAGTCTTCCATCCCGGAAAGCCGGAAAATGGTTTCGCATTCGCGAAATGATGCATATGCCGTCTGAAAGAAGTGACGCTTTTCACGTGCCGAAGCTTTTGCGTTGCCTTCCGCAAGATTCAGCGAGATCGACGAAGCCGCTCGAAGTAGCTGGTCGCGTAAGTGTCCCTTTATTTCGAGCTTAGTGACTTCTGTATAGAATGCGCTCGCGAGATCTAAGGTCTTAAAAGTTTGCATGTGGCCTCCATGAACCGCAACCACTGCAAAGTCGGCCAAGGCCTCAAATCGAATAGCCTACAGAACCCAGCGCACGAGACCGCGATTCGGACCGACTCATGTCGATTCGCATTTAGCTTCTTTAAAAAAACCGCGGTTCGAACATTTGGAAAGCGTTCGAGGAACTCCCCTAGACGAGTTGATCGCAACGCGAGTTCCTCAGACAAGTATGAGCCGTTTTTAACGATGGTGAAAAAGACCAAATAAATTGCCGAGCTCCCGCTTCTCGTCCCTCCTTTCAAAACGAAACGCCTCAAGCTGAAACGCATTCTCCACTGCTTACTCCCCCAGCAGACTCCCCACTTCGTTTTAACGTTGTTGGCTGACAAGTGTGTAGCCAGCTGTCTGAAACTTGGAAGGCAGGCTCGAAGGTAGACAGTCGCCTACAGGTTCTCCATTTGCAATGTGCCTCCGGTAAGCGAGCGACGATGCTCGAGGAGGTTCGGATGTCAGCTGGAGGACGTCAGGCAAAGATCATCGGTGGCGTGGCGATCGTCGCGGTCGCACTCGTTGTCGCGGTTAAGCAGCCAAAGAACCGCTCAGTTCGACCCACATCCGCGGAACACTCGCAGAATGCTGAGGGAAAAAGAAAGAAGCGGATGGTTTCATCGCTGGGGCTCTCAGGGAAGATGAGCACAGCGACAAGCCCGAACATGGCTGCGGGCGCAGCCGGTGCGGCGCCAGGCGGTGCCGCGGCTCCGGTCGCAAAACTTCCTGGTTACGGAACAAAGGTTGCGGTTCCATTGGCGGAATCAGCCGAGATTCGTGCACTTCAAAAGTTCCTGCAGAGCAAACAACTGGCTGATCCCGACAAGGTTCTACGAAACGGAAAATCCGCGTCTCTTAAAACGGGAGAGGCGAAATACCTGCGCGGCAAATACGTGGGCGTGATCGAATCCATCACGGATGGAACTCGATCGAAGGTCGCGGCGCAAATCGGCCTCACCGCAAAAAGCGGTCAGCTGAATAGCCTCTCGAAGATGAGTCTCTTCGATGGCGGATCGGTCGACCAGCTCAAATTTAAAAATCACGTTCACACCATCACTGACGATACGGGCAAGCAAGCCACCGTCATGCAGGTGTCGAAGACGGAAGCCCTCCAGCTCTACTACATCGAGAGCGCGGGCCTCTGGGTCGGTAACGTCTACAGTTCTGCTCGCACGGGTCAATTCGAGCTCACGGGCACAACTCGTCTATTAAGAAAAAAGAAGACTTAAGAAAGTTCAAAACCACACAAGGAAGGGATAGGACATGCTGACAATGAGGTCTGTATTTCAAGTTATCGCACTCGTGATTTTCATCGCGACTCATGCATTCTCGTTTAGCGCGGAAGCGCGGCGAGGCCGAGGGGCGAGGATGGAAGCTCAAGGCGCGAGAGCGCAAGCCCGAGGCGCGGGCGGAGCCCAAGCACGCGGCCAGCGTGGCGCTCAACAAGTCGATGAGGACGCCCAAGAAGAAGGTGTGCCAGCTCAAGAAGAAAGCGACGAACAAGAATTCGAGCAAGATGAGCAGGACGAACAGGATTCTGAACAAGATGAAGAACAACAGGATGAAGAGCAATTCGAGGAAGAAGATGAAGAAGCGAGCGACGATGGCGAAGTAGACGAAGAGTCTCCTCGTGAAGGTCGCGGCGGCGGACGTTGCCAGCACGATGAAGAAGAACAAGAGCAAGAAGAAGAATTCAACGAAGATGAAGAAGAGCAGTTCGAAGAAGACGAAGAAGACTTCCAAGAAGAAGACGATGAAGAAGACTTCGAGGAAGAAGAAGATAGCGATGAAGTAGAAGAAATCGACGATTCGATCTCTGAAACTCTCCGCTCCGCAAGCTCACGCCGTAGCAGATAATTCCACGGTGATCTGAGCCGGCCCGACGATGGGCCGGCTCTTTTTTTTGGAACTCAAGGCATCAGGTAGTTAAGCCGAACTAGCTCTCGATGAGAGCGTTCTCCACCCTTCTCCTTATGTTTTTTGCCTCTCAGGCTGTCGCAAATCCGGCTGAAGTTCGCTCTTGCATCATCAACGCACTCGAAAACAAGCTCGGCCTCTACGTTTGTCGCGACTGTCCCGGTAATGTTTCAGCCCTTTTGGATCACGTAAGAAAAACGCAAGACGGATCCGTCGATCTGACCGAGGCAAAAGTCCTATTCATGCGTCCACCGCCTGGCCCCTTTGGTTACGCGGCGATCAAAGGCCATGCAACGAGGCCGGGAAATCCCGATGAATGGAATTTCCATGTCGCCCTTGAGTACAAGGGATACATCTTCGATCTCGACTACCGCGATCAAACAAAATTAATTAAGACGCAGGATTATCTCAAAGAGATGTTCCGAGTCGGAACTTCGACCACGAAGGATTTTCAGATTACTCCGATACCCGCGGTCGATTACGTGCGGGAGTATGGACATCTCAGTCCCGACGGAAAGCACGTCGATCATTCCTACTACTTGAACTCCCGTGAAAACGGCGGAAGGTACAAACCGCGATCCGCGGAGAAGGTGCTCAAGGACGGTGATCTGGGCCCAAATAAAGGAACACCCCTCACGCCAGAACTCAATGTTGGCCCGCGATTGACCGTCGAACGCGGGGTCGTCGACTGGCGCGAAGGAGAGACCTACGCGCGCTTATCGGTGGACCGCCGGGCCGTGATGATCGTCAGAAACGGTAACGAAGTCCGCGATCCCGCTCGAGTCGAAAAATTTTTGGTGATCTTAGAGGAGCGCGCCAAAGTCGATCCCGAAGTCCGCGAAGCCTGGGAAGCCTACCTCCGCGCCGGCGGCAAGCGAGCCGGAGAGTAAACCTGCAAAAATCGCGGTTCCCGCTTCCAGAGCCGTTCCCGGCAAACAGTGGACCGACCTGAGAACTGGGACTGAGAGCCGAGAGCTGAGAGCCGCGCACCGAGGACCACCTCCTTCACGCTGTCCACGACCTAAACACCTGTCGAACCGTCTTTGCGGTTGAGAGCCTCCCGCAGAGCATTCTCAGAACGAGACACGCCTATATTCGTTCGCGCGATCAGATCACCGCACCAACCCTGGTATAGGTCTTGATAAATCAAGTCGAAGGTCGTTCTAGATTCGTTAACACGTTTCTGAGTCGTAAGGCTCAGAGGGATCATTCTATGTTGGGTTTCTATTCGTTCGTAAGAGCTAAGGGCTCCCGCGCCATCTTCGCGGCGCTTGGCTTCGTGCTGGCAATGATCAGCCAAATCTCCTACGTCATCGCGGAGGAGCTCGCACCGAAAGTTGTGATCTTCTACTCCTCAATCGGCATGGGCCACATTAGTGCGGCCCGCGCGATCGAGCAGAAGATTAAGGAACGAAATCCGAATGCGATCATCATCATGAAGAACGTACGAGACTTCATGGGAAAAAAAGCCGAAAAGATCGATGAAAAGATCTACTGGCACGTGGTGAAAAACCATCCAAACTTCTTCGACAAGAAATTCCGCCAGAGTATGGAGCTCGGTAACACCGTCGTTTCGCTCGATGATCTCAAGAAGTATTATAACCTTGATGAGATGTACAAATTCGTCGTCAGCCAGAATCCGACCGCGGTTCTCGCGACTCACTATGGCTCCGCGCAAGCTCTTGGCGACTTAAAAGAAAAGGGCAAAATCAAGAACATCCCAGTGGGCTGGCTCCACACGGATTATTTCCAAGGTTATTTCCCGCGGATCTCGAAGCGCATCGAAAAAACTTTCGTTGGAATGAAGCAGCTAGAAGAAACGTGGAAGCAGCAAGGCGTCGATCCGAAACGCGTCGAGAATTCCGGCATGCCCGTCTCGCCCGCTCT
The DNA here is from genome assembly GCA_005792225.1 of Bdellovibrionales bacterium. GTDB lineage: Bacteria > Bdellovibrionota > Bdellovibrionia > Bdellovibrionales > JAMPXM01 > SXSP01. The sequence goes on from SXSP01000450.1 coordinate 9,453, forward strand.
CTTTGAGCCCGTTGATCGCGTCGAATTTTTAAAGAGCAAGGGTCTC
>SXSP01000451.1 GCA_005792225.1 Bdellovibrionales bacterium
GCGCTCATCGAGTTTCTCGGTCGTCAGCGTGAGGCTTTGGACACCTTGCTTTTCAAGAGCGCTCTGGGTCGCGGTCGCCATGGCGCCGAAGAGTTCACCCATCGTCTTGCCACCCATCAACGTCTGGCAATCAAACAGGTTGCGCTCAAGGGTCGGGCCCTCTTTTTCTGACTGGTCGACGCGGAAGAACCAGAGGAATTTGTCGCGGCTTCCTTCCATCACTTGCTGAAGGATCGAGTGCTGGTCAGAACTACCTACCGCCGGAATCGGAGTCGAAGCGCGAGGAGCCGCACCTCCGCTGCGATTTTTCGCCTTACCGAGAGATTCGGCCCAGAGTTGTTGCGTCCAGAGGCCGAAGTCGCGCAGGCCATCGGCGTATGCCCAGAAGAGCGTGACCCATTCATCGCGCTTGAAGCTGAGAAGGGTTTGCGCAGTGAGCTCCGCGATCAGCTCGTCTTGCGAGAGCGCCCAGGCAGCCCCTTCGCGAAGGGCCGAGACATCGAGACCGTAAAAAGCGGCTGGCAGGAGACCCACGGGCGTAAGGACCGAGAAGCGTCCACCGACATCTTTAGGGATTTCAAGGGCCGGAACTCCTTCTTTACGAGCCCAGCGCATAAGCGGATTGTCGTCGATTTCAGAAATGACGGTTGAGTTCGCGCTGAGTTTTTTGAAGCCCGAGGAGCGCAAATGTTGATCGATGAACTCCGCCATCGTCAGGGTTTCAATGGTGTTGCCGCTCTTCGAGACGATGACCCAGTGGGTGTCGGAGAGGTCGCGACGGCCTTTCAGAATTTTCCAAAAGCGATCCGCGTCAACGTTATCGATGAACTCGACCCGGTGGGGTTCGTTCCACTTGCGAAGTGCTTGAAGGAGGGCGCGACCACCGAGGGAGCTTCCGCCCATACCGAGAACGATGAGGTCATGGGCTTGTTTGCGAACTTCGCGGCCGCGCGCTTCACTCGACGTCCAGAGTTCAGTTCGATCCGGGAGCTGCCAAAAACCAAGATCCTTGCGGGCCTTCAGTGCCGCGAGGCTTTTTCTTGCGGTTTCCATTGCGGACTTTGCTTCCGCGCTGAGGTTCGCACCCTGAGTCTTGGTTGTTGTCGATGTCAGCTGCCACATATTCGCCTCCCGCGATCCCGATCCTAGCGGGCTCGAATCACGAGATGGCGACGTCTTCCTCGATACGATGATAGCCCCGCCACTCTTTTAAGCGGCCCCTTGGGCGTCCACCGTCTTCAGGATATTCCAAAACGACGTAGGTCAACTTCGTGATCTTCCCCAGAGAAGGAATATCCAAAGAGGTTAACTCTGTCCACGTTCCCGTATTGAAATACTCCTTATCCACTCCCCACTGCCGATATTGGTAAACGTGGGTGTGCCCGAAGATCACGATGTGGACGCGCTCGTCGGCCAGAATGCGACGCGCAGATTCACTCAAGTCTGGGAAAATTGCGCTCTCGGCCAAGACTTTGAGGATCCGGCGAAACGGAAATTGACGACGTGGGTCTTTTCGGAAGACCGAGTCGGCAAAGTACTTGGTCAAGCTAAAGAGCGACCGCAACGTGAACCAAAATTCGTTGAAGAGGGCCCACCGAATCATGCGTTTAAATGGACGCACTTTGTCGACGTGGGGGTGCACCTGCTTGAGCTTGAGGACGAAGTCGACGAAGAAGTGCGACCCGAACGGAAGATTAAGAATGGGCTCCGGGAGGTTTTTCTTGAGGAAGAATCTCTTCGGATCTAAGCGGTTTGCGGCCTCATGCATGTGACCGTGCTCAATGTGCACGCCATCGAAGTAATAAACGATATTTTTGTATTTCACCGACGTCTTGAGCACGTCGTTGAGGTACGCGCGGGTCCCGGGCCAGAGCATGCACTGATCATGGTTACCGACGACATAAGTGATCGTGCGTCCCGGGGTCTGCGCGAAGTCGCGCAAGGCCGCGAAAACTTCGCGGTGTCCCTCGATGATGTGTTTGATTTTTTCTAGACTCACTTGCTCCGTGATGACCGTCAGGAAGTGGCCCCGGTAATCCACCTGGAGAAAGTTGAGGAAATCGCCGTTGATGATCAGCTCGACCTCGTAGTCGCGAAATTCGCCCGAGCAGTAGTAGTGCAGGAACTCGACGAGCTTTTGGCCAAAATAGAATTCTTCGAGAGAGTTCGTCACTCCCCCTTCGAGCTGGCGGCCACGGCCGAGATGCAAATCACTGATGACGAGCTTGATCTTCTTCATCGCTCCCGCGACTTTATCAGACTATTCGTCTTTTTTCGAGGAGGCATCCTCGTCGCCTTCGAGAATCGTCAGCGCAATGCGGAGCGCGCGAACCACACGGCGCATGGTCTCCTGCTTCTCTTTGAACTGATTAAAGAGCTCAGCGGTCTTCTGTTTTCCGTAGTCATTCTCGTGCGCGAGCTGATCGACCTGTCGCTTGAGTTCCAGGATCATTTTGTCCTTCGTGCTGACTAAGGTCGCGCTCTCCATCTTGATGATTTCAAGACGATGCTCGAGTTCGCGCTCACGCACGCGAATCTTTTTGAAGTTGTTCTCGAGGCGGCCTTCCATCTCCTCGATGCGGCCGCGAAGATCCGAGTTCTCGCGCTCCTTTTGCTGGAGCTGACTGCGGAACACTTTCTTTTCTTCGTCGTGAATCTTGTCGGCTTCGCGTGCTTGCACGTCGAGCTGTTCCGTTTTCGAGAGAAGCTCATCCGTACGACGACGAAGCGTATCGCCCGCGGTGCTTAAGTTTTCGTTCTCACGACGGAGGCGCTCCAACTCTTGCTCGAGTTCCGTGATGCGCCTCTGCGCGATGCGCAGACTCTCGGATTGCTTGAGCGCGGCCTCGGCCGAC
>SXSP01000452.1 GCA_005792225.1 Bdellovibrionales bacterium
GATCTCCTGGATCAGGATTTTTACTTTCTCCCAAGCCATAATGTGAAAAACATTGGCGATATAAACCAAATCAAATGAACCCTTGGGAAAGCGATTGACGCCGACCTCATACTCGATGGGCCCGGAGATATTCTCCGCATCCCGCCAAGCCCGAATTCCAGCGTGATTCTCGCGGACATCGGATGTGACCCACTCAAGCCACGGAAAGATTGGAGCGAAGTAAGAGGAATGCTGACCGGTTCCCGAGCCGATTTCCAAAAGGCGGCGGTGATGAGGTTGAATGATGGACCTCAACCTCTCGGAGATGGGTTCGCGGTTTCTTTCGCATGCGGGTGAAAATGGTTTCATGACTCTCCTAAAAAATTAGCTTAGCCTTTTTAGGTCACAACAAGGAGGATGCATGACAAAAAACTTCAACATACGTTTTCGATTTCTAGCCGCTTGCTTCGTGATGGCAAGTGCGTGCTTCGCGAATGCTCAAGCTCCCACATTAAACCAAACTAATATCATGACGGGTCTCGAAAGCCCGTGGGATCTCGCCTTTCTCCCCGACGGCGCCATGCTCTTCACCGAAAAGTGTAAAGGCCTCTCGATTCGCTTGCCCGACGGGACGATCAACAAACTCTTCGGAGGAGAAGGTTACGCGGTCGCCGCTAAAGATCTCGTTTGCGAGGGTCAAGGCGGACTGCAAGGCGTGGCGGTCGATCCCAAGTTTGCATCGAACCGTTTCATCTACGTCTACATGACTTCGAATCTCAAGAAGAAGGTCCGTACAAATCGCGTGATCAGACTCCAGCTGCCGACCGCTCTCAACACCGTCAATCATAGGAAAGACATCGTCCGCGACATCCCCTACAAAGATAAAGCTAACGCCCATGGGGGACCCGGTATCAACAACGGCGGGCGCCTGCGTTTTGGGCCTGACGGTTTCCTCTACGTCACAACGGGCGATAATCAAAACGGCTCGCTTCCGCAAAAATCAAGAAAGCTTGGCGGTAAGGTCTTGCGCATCACCCGCGATGGATCACCCGTAAGGGGAAATACCGCGCGGGGAAACAAAGCACTGAGAGGCGCGGATCGACGTATCTTCACGCTCGGCCACCGGAACGTTCAAGGCATCGCGTTTCGCCCCACGAATGGTCAAGCCTATATTGCCGAACATGGGCCGGGCCACACGGATGAAGTGACCGCCCTCGTCGCCGGCGGACACGGTGGATGGGATCCTCAGCCCGAGAGCGAAGTGACATGCGAAGATAATTACTGCGGCAACGGTTCAAACAAAAAAGATGGGACGCTCACCCCCATGACCGATGCGGCCAAATTCAAAAACGTCATGCAACCTATTTGGAACAACGGGGGTGAGTCTGACGGAATGGGACCCTGCGAATTCGTTCGTGGAGACCAATGGAAAACCTGGAATGGCGCTCTCTTAGTGGGGATGATGGCCACGCAGGAACTCCACGTCCTGACATTGAACCCAGACGGATCCTTGAAAGAAAAAATAAAGGCAACCATTCCTGCCGACAGGATTCGCAGTCTTGTTCAGGGTCCCGACGGAAACCTTTACGCTTCGTCGGATCTCGGGACGATCTGGAAAGCTGTACCGCAATGATTCAGAATCGGCGCGCGAGGTGAAGCCTCGTTGAGGCGAGACGTCGCGCGCTCGATCACCACCTCTCATGACGCCCCCTCGTTGTAGGGCGAAAATCACATTTCATCACACGGAATCCTAGCTAAGTTTTTGATCTGAGTTCTTCGAGATCACTTCCTAGGAGGATCCATGTTCAGATATTTCAAGCGATGTCTTCTTCTCGCCGGTGCCGGCTGCGTACTTGGCAGCGCGAACTTCGCTTCGGCGCAGGCACCGACACTCAATCAATCGAATTTAATGACCGGACTCGAGAACCCTTGGGATCTCGCGTTTCTTCCTGACGGAGCGATGCTCTTTACCGAAAAGTGCAAGGGTCTCTCCGTGAGACTACCCGATGGGACGGTTAACAAACTCTTCGGGGGTGATGGCTACGCGGTCGCCGCTAAAGATCTCGTGTGCGAGGGACAGAGTGGTATGCAGGGGATCGCGGTCGATCCGGATTTCTCCACCAACCGATTTATTTACGTCTACATGTCGTCGAACCTGAAGAAGAAGCCACGCACGAATCGCGTGATTCGCCTCCAACTCCCCGCGAGTTACACGGTCGTGACGGACCGCAAAGATATCGTCACCGACATCCCCTACAAAGATAAAGGCAATTCTTACGGCGGCCCGGGTGCGCATAGTGGCGGTCGTCTGCGCTTTGGGCCCGACGGAAACCTGTACGTCACGACGGGTGACAACCACAATAGCGAGCTGCCCCAGAGCTTGAGAAAACTCGGCGGAAAAGTTCTGCGTCTCACGCGTGACGGAGCCGCGGCCCCCGGCAACCGTCCCCCAAAGGGCGCGGACCCGCGCATCTACACGCTCGGGCACCGCAATGTTCAAGGTATTTCGTTTCGGCCCAGCACCGGCCAGCCTTATGTTTCAGAACACGGCCCGAATCACAATGACGAGATTACCGCCCTCGTCGTTGGCGGAAACGGCGGATGGGACCCGCGTCCCGAGCGCGGAGTGACGTGTGAAGATAATTACTGCGGTTACGGATCAAACAAAAAAGATGGATCCCTGACGCCGATGACGGATACGCCAAAGTTCAAAAACGTCATGCAGCCGGTTTGGAATAATGGCGGTGAATCAGACGGAATGGGTCCTTGTGAATTTCTCCGCGGAAATCAGTGGAAATCGTGGAATGGTGCCCTCATGGTCGGAATGATGGCCACTCAGGAACTTCAGGTTCTAACTCTTAACGGAGACGGAACCTTCAAAGAAAAAGTGAAGGCGAACGTACCCACGGATCGTATACGCACGCTGGTCCAAGGACCCGACGGCAACCTTTACGTTTCAACCGATAGCGGATCCATTTGGAGAGTGGTACCAGAGTAATTTACAAAGTGCGGGCGAGATCGCGAACATTCGCGGGAACCTGCGATTCGTTTTCGAGCTTCTCGCCCCGCTCCTTTAGGTGAGAGGTCGCGCGCGCGTAACAGAGGGCCCGAATCGGCGTCGGGTACTCATCATTAAAGAGACATGATTGATAGAAGGCGATTCCTTGCGGAACGAGTGAAGGATCATCTTTCATCGCCTGCGCGAGATCACCGATCACGATTCCCGCTTGCACCATCGACTTCGGGGTGGTGTGAAGCTCTTCTTCCGAGAGTGCCCGTAATTCTTTGACGGTCGGAATGGTCGCACGAGCTTTTGCGACCAGCTTTTCAAACTGCAATTTTTTTTCTTCCGTGGCTTGGCTTCCGGCCGGGATCGCCGACGACACCGCCGAAGAGACGGGCGCCGAAGAGACGGGCGCCGAAGAGACGGGCGCCGCAGAGGTGGATGGCGCAGGAGTAACTGCAGGAGGAGAGGCCGCAGCGCTCATTTGCGGGACGGACGGCTCCGAATGATCTTTGGGAGCATCCGCTTTCTGCGATGAACGCAGAAACCAAATGGCGAGCCCAATGACGACGAGAACTGCCGCCGCCGCTTTCATTACCGGCTACCTTCCGGAGAGGCATCCCATAAGCGCGAGGTCACGCCACTGGGACCAACTCCCTTGTTCACCCGATTCATATTGTCGAGATAGATAACGTCGAGAACGGCATTGCTACGTTCCGAGCAATCGACGCAGGCCTTTTGAAGAGCTTTATGTACAAGCGCCCCCAACGCGTAGGGACCGTTGTAATTCGCATCGCACGCGTTCACTCCCTCGAGAGAGTGACCCGTCGGGCACTTCGCATGGAAGAAACCAGCGAGTTTACCGCGCCCGTCGCTATGGCGGGCTTCATGAAAGAGGACTCCCGCACGGAAGATCGCGAGACCCGAATTTTGGATGTGCTCGGCGGGTAGGAGCGAAAACAAACCCTCTTGAATCATCAGAATTCCGGTTCTCGGTGACTTCACGGGGACGCGACCAAAACCACTAATGTCGACATTATATTGAACGCCCTTTTTCTTTCCGAGGGCGTAAACAAGTGCTCCAAAGTTGATCATGAGCGCAGTTCCCTTCGATTTCGCCGAAGCGACCGAAGAACTCATGTCGGGAATTTCGGTGGGAAAAGGAAAGTCAGAACGGCGATCGCTGTCGGGCTCAGTATTAAAGGTCGATGGCAAAATGTATTGAGCGCGAGCTTCAAGCCAACTTTGAAGGACTTCGCCCGAGAGATAATCTTTCCCGATCAGGTACTTTAAAGCGTCATCTTCCTGACCGCCCTTAAAGGTATTCAGATATAGCATCGAAACAGCGTCTTCAATGGCGCGCTTTTGGTCTGCGGGAACATCAGAGGCGAAGCGGAGACGATTGGAATAACTCGGAATGTGACGATCTTCACCGCGGGCTTTCGCTAACAACTCTTCGGGGAGGCCATCATAGGCAGAGCGCGAACCCGAGTTGCCACCGGATTCTGAAGAACAACCAACGAAGAGCGTGGTGAGTGCCAAAGCCAGGACCGAAGTTTTAAGAAGCGAAAGCTGCATGTGGGGAAACCCTTTCCGCGGATGGAAAAGGGTAGTTCTAAAGGAGGTCGGGGCCCAAATCGACGCTTATTTTCGCGAGTCGGAGTATTTTTCTGAAGGCGTTGAAATTCCGACAGTCGAACTCGAAATTAACGGGGTCTCGGCGCCTTCGGGCGACGTCTCGCCGGAGCCTAAAATTTCGATGTACTTTTCAAGCACGGCTTCGAAGTCGCCGCCGTCGGCGACTACGCAGTCGGCGTAGGCTTTCGAGGGCTCTACGAACTGGTCATGCATCGGCTTAACTTGAAGTTCGAACTGCTTGCGCACGCAATCCGGCGTGCGCCCCCGCTCCTTCACGTCTCGCTCGAGGCGCCTCGCAAAACGAAGGTCTTCCGCTGTATCGAAGTAGACGAGATTATCGAAGAGGGCGCGCACCGCCTCCGAGTGAAAAATCAAAATGCCGTCGACGAGGATGATGGGTCGTGGCTGAACGGTCACAGTTTTGCTAGTGCGCGAGTGAGTTTTAAAGTCGTAGGTCGGGATCTCGGTGGAACGCCCACTTTTTAAAGCTTGAAGGCATTGAGCCAGGAGTTCGAAATCGAGACTTGATGGATGATCAAAGTTGACCGCGCCACCCGCGAAGTCGAAGCGAGCACTTTGATCAATGTAGAAGTCGTCTTGATAAATGACGGTGCAGGCATGACTTCCAAGATTTTGAACGAGCGCGTTCACGAAGAACGTTTTCCCTGAACCGCTTCCGCCGGCGACACCGATGAGCAATGGCTGCACGTAAACCTCAGTTTTCTCGAGTTCGCTTTATATACCGAATCCCGGATCAAACCGCATTAAGGACTCAATAAGGCTGAAGATTTTGGAGGGTTTGAGGGGAAGGCCATAGTTTCATCATACTTCTGAGACACGATCTCCCTTAAATCGCGGCATCCTGAATCGTGATGTCGGCGTCCGTCGGAACACTCGAAAATTTTGAAGCGAATAAAATGGCCGTTCCGAGACGAGAGGCCAACGCGCAAAAGACCGCCTTTTACGCGGGTCCCGGGCGCATTGAGGCGATCGATTTAGCCCGCGGCTTCGCCGTTGCGCTCATGATCTTAAGTCACGGGGTGAAAGGCCTTTTAACTTTCGAGCAGATCCCGAGCTGGGGTCTCGTGCCAATTCATTTGCTCACCAAGTTTTCGAGTTCGCTCTTTATTTTGGTCTTCGGTGTTTCGCTCGCGGTGGCGTTTCTCCCTTTCGTTGGCACTTCGGCTTGGCCACGCAAGCGGCAAAAACTTTTGTTCCGCGGCCTTCTCGTTCTTTTTTGGTATAAGGCGCTCACGATCGTCGAGATGTTCCACCTGTACTCAAGAGAAGACATCCTCAAGACTCTTCTTTACCAAGCCTTTCCCGTCTACGTGGAGATCCTCGGCTTTTACGCGATTGCACTCATCTGGGTGCCGCTCATCTTGCCAATTTGGAAACGACTTCACTTAAGCGTGAAGATCACTGTTCCGATCGCTCTCGCGCTTCTCTCCAATTGGCTCTTTTTAAACTTTGACTTCTGGGGTAACGAGAGTCTCAAGGCCCTCTTAGTCGAACACGACAGACACTACACCTGGGGGCAACTCGCGCGAGCGCCTCTCATCTTCCTCGGGCTCCTCATCGGCGAGGCTGTGACCCGAACCTACCCCGCTCTTAAATCGCGTCTTATCTTTTCGGCCGCGGGGGCTCTGATCGGCGCCTGCATGATCGGCGCGTTCTTCTGGATGGCGCGGTTCGATGTCATCGAGAGCTTGCTCGCCATCGCTAAGAATGAAGGAAAACATCCGCCGGAGCTCGACTTCATCCTTTTTAGTCTCGGCGGCGCGTTCGTCCTGTTGAGTCTATCGATCGCGGGAGGTCGTCTCCTCTCCCGAATTCTTGGACCCATCACGATCATCGGAAAGAATTCGCTCAGCGCCTTCATTTTCCACATCGTTGTTATTTTCGTTTTTTACCGCTTCCTTTTCGATTATTGGCGCACGATTCCTTACGTGAAAGCTTTGACCCTCACCTTGATCCTCCTGGCGCTCACGGCGGTTTGGGTCAAAGTGTCGAGCCTCGTTCAAGAGCGGGCATAGTTCGGCTTCCACGATCGTTTGCGGTTCCCGCTCCGCCTACGGCCCAGTTTCGGATATGTTGATCCCATCCTATGAAGATGATTTTTATTTTGCTCCTCGTTTCTACGTTTGCCGCGCGCGCGTCGGCTGCCGAGACGACGACCTGGCAGGAAAAGCTCACATCGCGAATGCAAGAGCTTGAGGCAAGATACCCAGGCCAAGTCGGCGTTTTCGTAAAGGATCTGGAGACGGGTGCAGAATTCTCGCATCGCGGAGATGAAACTTGGTACGTCGCCTCCGGGGTCAAGGTGCCGATCGCACTCGAAGTGTTAAAACAGGTCGACGCTGGAAAGATCCATCTCGATCAAGAAATCGAGATCAAGGAATCTGATTTCATCGACGGTGCCGGCGAAACCAACTTGCAGAAGCCCGGCTCATTCGTCACCGTGCGGTTCCTCGTCGAGCAGATGCTCATCCATAGTGATAATACAGCAAGCGATTTGCTGATTCGCCTAGCGGGTCTCTCAAACATCAACCGTTGCTTGACGGAGGTCGTTCCCGCGGCGTTCACCGAGATCACTTCTCTCTCTGACGTGCGCAGGCTCGCGTTCAGTCATTTTCATCCCGCGGCGGCCAGGATGTCGAATCAGGAGATCCGCAAAATTCGTTCGATCCACAACGAACGCTCGCGCATTCAAGAACTCGCGGCCACATTGAAACTGAAGCTCAGAAACTTGCGCTGCAAAACGCAAGATGAGGCCTTCAGCGCTTACTACGACCAGAAGATGAACTCGGCCACTCTTCGCGGTTACTCGAAGCTCTTGCAAGCCATCAATGACTCCACTCTCTTAAAGCCCGCAACTCATAGATTTTTCATCGAGACGATGAGCCGTGCTGAAACGGGCCGGCAGCGAGTCGTTGCGGGACTTCCGAAAAAATTTGTCTTCGCACACAAGACAGGAACTCAGCACGCGCGCGTTTGCGATTTCGGCATCGCATGGGATCCATCTTCAAGTTCCAATAAAAAAATTGTGATTGCGACGTGCGCCCGAGGCATTCTGTCACTTAAAAAATCCGAACTCGCTCTTAAGTCCATCGGCCAAGCTGTTTACCAATCTGGAGTTTTCGAAGATAATTCGTAACGGGGTGACCCGTTGAAACAACTCTTCGTTTGTCTCATCTTTTTTAGTTTTTCCGCATTCGCGAAAGCCCCGCCTCCCGATTGGCGGCCTGAACTTCGCAAAGAACTTTCGACGATTGATTCCCAAACGGATGGATCACTTGGCGTGTTCGTAAAACGTTTGAGCGACGGTCGCGAACTCAACTATCACGGCGAGAGGCCATGGTACCTCGCTTCGACGGTCAAAGTTCCGGTCGCGATCATCGTGATGCAAAAGGTGGAAGACGGAACACTCTCTCTGGATGAGGAAATCACCCTCAAGGCCACCGATTACGTCGACGGCTCGGGCGATACCAACTGGCTGGAGCCGGGAACAAAAATCAAACTCTCACAGCTGCTCGAAAAAATGCTCACCCAAAGTGACAGCACGGCAACGGATCTCTTGATCAAACGTGTTGGCGTGGCCGAGCTGAATAGAAGGTTGAGAACCTTGGTTCCCCAAGGTTTTCAGCCCATTTCGACCATCTTGCAAGTTCGCTACGAGGCTTACTCTGAACTCCATCCTCGGGCGAAGCGTTTGTCGAACATGGATTTCTTCGAGTTAAAAAAGCTTCCGGATTCCGAGGCGAGACTCAAGTATCTCATCGATAAGATGGGGGTTCAGCGCAAAGACCTGCGTGCTCGCACGATCGAGGAAGCATTCGAGCGTTATTACAAGAAGCGGATGAACTCCTCGACCCTATCGGCCTTCGCGGATCTGCTGGAAAAACTTGCCCGGGGGAAAATCCTCTCAGCCTCGAGTCGTGACCTGGTGCTCAGCCACATGGAGAAAATCACGACCGGCGAAAAGCGCCTTAAGGCCGGCATGCCGGTTGGATCCCGTTTCGCACAGAAAACGGGAACACAGGTTCGCCGCATCTGTAATATGGGAATCGTCAGAGCGAGCGAAGCCGCAAGCGATGACATCATCGTTGCGGCCTGTCTGGAAAAATTCAGCGATCCCGAGAAAGCGAACGAGACGCTGAAGAAGGTCGGAGAGACTTTATCAATGAAGCTTGTTCTCTAACTTCAACAAAAACGCGTAGCGAGTCGCGATTTCCTTGAGACGATCGAAGCGGCCCGATTTGCCTCCGTGACCCGCTTCCATCTCAGTCTTGAAGATCAAGATGTTTTGGTCAGTTTTATTCGCTCTGAGTTTCGCGACCCACTTTGCAGGCTCCCAGTACTGAACTTGAGAATCGTGGAGCCCCGTCGTCACGAGCATGTGTGGATAAGCCCTTTTTGCAACGTTGTCGTATGGCGAGTAAGATTTAATATATTCGTACGCTTGTTTCTGAGCCGGATTTCCCCACTCATCAAACTCCCCCGTGGTGAGGGGAATACTCGTATCAAGCATCGTGGTGAGCGCGTCGACGAACGGAACGTCGGCCACGATCCCGTTGTACAACTCGGGGCGCATATTGATGATAGCTCCCATCAACAGTCCACCGGCGCTTCCACCGAGCGCATACGTGTGACGAGGCGAGGAAATTCCCGCCTGATGAAGAGCTTCCGTTGCCGCGATGAAATCCGTGAATGTGTTTTTCTTTTTACCTTGGCGTCCGTCCTCGTACCATTGACGGCCCATCTCCGAGCCGCCTCGCACGTGAGCCA
>SXSP01000453.1 GCA_005792225.1 Bdellovibrionales bacterium
TCTTCGACGCTCTTCCGTCTCCCCCACCGTCATTGCAAGAAACGGAGCGAGGGCTCCGAACGGGTTAACGATCGCGAACAAAGTTGAAAGAGCTACGATGAGAAAGGCATCCATTTAGAGACAATTATGTTCATCGATTCTCTTAAAGAGGAATCTAAATTTCGCGTTGAAGTGTCGATCGCGCAACAACCCTTCCGATCTCCGAACCGCACTCGATCCCGCTTTCGATCAACACGAGGGAGAGGGATAGTCGTGATCAGAGAATGGAGGAACATCTATGATTCCGCTGAAGCCCCACAACGTTCTGGACTACGTGATCGGTGCCCTACTCGTTATCTCGCCTTGGCTCTTCGGATTCGCGGACGTCCTCGCCGCGCGAAACGTCTTCTTAGTTCTCGGCGCCGGCCTCATCGTCTATAGCCTCTTGACCAACTACTACTACGCGATCGTGAGAGTCATTCCGCTCGGAGTGCACATGACCCTCGACTCTCTCGCTGGCGTCGTGTTGATTCTCGCTCCCGCGCTCTTCGGCTACCGCGATCTGCTGACGACCGGTCAATATGCCGTGCACATGATTTTCGGCATTGGCGCGATCGGCCTCGTCGCACTGACGCGCCCAAGAACCGAAGCCGCAAAGACCCCGGCCGAACGAGCAGCCATCGCTCACGAGATGCCCATAGCCCACTGATCTTGACCCACGCCGAAAAAGCCGGGGCACCCACGCCTGCAGGGAAAAACCCTGCGGGCGGTTTTTTTGAGGGATGCGGGTGGCAGCTTTCGGTCCGCGAGACGCGGATTACGCGTGGAATTTGAAGATAGAATCGAAGAGGAAATAGATTCCGCCGCAAGCGAAGAAGACCGCGAGCAGCCAAGCTCCGCCAAAGATATTGAACATGAGGAACTTCGCCCGCTCATCTTCTTTGATGCTGACGAGGCGCTCTTTCCACATCGAGAAAACGAGCGCGCCGGCGAGGAAGAGGCCGAGACCCAGAATCAACTTCAGTGTCGCAAGATCATTGAATGACGCGGGAAAGGGTAAGGGATTGATCGCGAGCTGAAAGTTCATCCATCCTCCATGGCAGTTGTGTAAAAATCTTGGTGTTTACTTAACAAACCAAGAGTAACAGCCGCCTCTCAGACGTAAAGAGAAGTTTTTTGGGCAAGGTCTTTCCCGCATTCGATCAGGGTTTTGCGAACTCATCCGCGGCTAAAGAGGTCCAGAATCTGCGATTCCGTGAGAGACCCCTGATAAAGCCGAACGAAGTCCTGGTGGTGGAACTCCGAACTACGGATATCGCCGTCAGTCGCGGGCGCCGGAACTTCCGCCTTCGATGAGAGATCTTTAAACAGTGATTCGAGTTCCGTTTCATCGGAGATGACGCTCTCGATCCGCGCTAAGAGCTGAAAGGTTTCCTCGCGGGGGATCTTCAGTCGACTCTCCTCGGCGGCCGCGCGATCGATCCACGGAAGACTCGCGAGCCCCAAGAACAGCGACCACGCACAGAACAGCCTAAAACTTTCGAACTTCAGCGGCACCGAGCGCAGGTAGCGGAAGGCCGCGCGCGCATCGTCTTCAAGACTAAAGCGAACGAGGGGCCGCGATGGAATCAGATACCGCCCGAGCTTCTCATCGCCCGATTGATCTTTGAGGAGGTTCACCTTCTGAAGAAAGAGACCGAAACGAAAGCCGTCGACGAGAGGAACCTTAACGCCTTCGGCTTGCAAGAGCTTCGTCAACATCTCACCCACGACACCGGCGACGAAAAAACAGTATCTATTTACATCAACGAGATCGCGAAGACTGAGCCGCCCTTCGCGCGCCTTTCTCGCCATGAAATACCGCATGCCCTGACTCATACTTTGAATCGGCGCGAGGAGCCCCTCGTGGGCCGCACGAGGGAGCGAATGAAAGTCAGCGAAGATGAGTGCCGCATCCTGGAGAAGGAGCGACTCCCCTTCCGGAATATCTGGGGGAAATGTTCGGGCCCACTCAGCGCATTCGGTTCGCGAGGGAGGCGAGAGAAGAAACCGATCAAACGCCGCAAATGCCGCTTCTTGATGGTGGAAATCCTGCCAAGAGGCGTCTTCGATCGTATCGACGATGCGACAGAGGAGATAGCCGAGGCCTACGTAATCTCTTAAGGGTCGATCGAGGCGCGCGATGCAGAACGCAAAGCTGCGGCTCACGCGATCGAGATGCTCTTGGTAGAATTCAGAGGGATCACGTGCCAAATTGTCGGCCGCGACTCCCGTCTTCGCGTCGTGCATGGAACAGAGACTCGCAGAGATGCGCGCCGGCTGCAACACAGGTTTCGGAAAGCACTCGCGTTTTCTTCGAGTTTCGGATGATTTCCGTAGACGACAACTGAAAACCAGTTGATAACTGGCTCTGCAACACGCATGCAGGAGGAAAACTCGAATGCCAGAAAACATCCAGGATAACAGCCAGAATTCTCGTCGCAACTTCCTGAAAACCAGTGGACTCGGCGTCCTCGGCGCTTACCTCGCTTCCCGCGTTTTTGGTCGCGATGCGGCTCAAGCCGCTGAACCGGCAAAAAAGCTCGAAATGGTCAGCCCCAAAGATCCGATGGCGCAATCGCTCGGGTACGTTGAAGACGCGAAGAAAGTCGACACGAAAAAATTCGCCAAGCGCGCTGGTCCCGGCGGCGAGAAGCAGTTCTGCTACAACTGCCAATTCTACCAAGAGAAGAAGAACGCGAAAGCTTCGAAGGCTGCGGCCTGCACGATCTTCGGTGGAAAAGGCGTCGCAGCCATGGGCTGGTGCAACAGTTGGGTCCAAGATCCCACGGTAAAAGACTGATCGGCGGCTCCTGTCGGAATCTGTCCGGCAGCGATCCCCACAGAAGGCAAAAATTTCAGTTTTGTCGCGTAGTCCCCAAGAGTTGCTTAACTTTTGGGGATTTTTTTTATCTGTTTTGACAGCGTCTTAAACCCCTTGGTACTCGATGTCTCGGTTGTTTGGGGAGAACTATTCAAATAGAGGGGGCTCTATATATGAAGAATCTGGCTTTTGCTGCTTTGACATTGCTCGCGACCACAAACGCTCACGCCGCGGATTACCGCGATTACGGTTTTAAGTCTGAAGTTGAAATGAACAACTACTTCTCGATCGTCGAGACTGAAGTTGTAAAGGTAGAGACGACATCGAACCTCTTCCAATCGGTTCACGTCGATCCTTCCATCGCTCGCAGCATGCAGATCGCACCCCCCGTACAAAATCCGCCGCCGCAGAATCCTCCGCCGGCACAACCCGCACCTGGCACTCAGCCTCCCGGAGGCACGATCTTCGTTCCCGGCCAACAGCCCGGAACTCTTCCTGGCCAAGTTCCCGGCACACTTCCGGGCACAATCCCCGGAACTTTGCCCGGTGGTCTTCCGCCGATCGGGCCCTCGTTCCCGCAGTTCCCCGGCTCGCGCCCCGGAGTCTCCACGGGTAACCCGGTCATCGACATTCTCTTGAACCCCAGCATCGTCGATTCTTGGGTCACCGTCGGCCTTAAGGTTTGGGCCCTCATCGCTTCAAACCGTCCCGTCGCCAACGTTTCCACTCAGCGCATCGCCGTCGTTCCATCAGCTCAGGTCGACTGGTCGCAAATGGAAAACTGGAAGGGCCCGGCCGCGCACACTTACACGATCAAAAGAAAAAACGGCTACGGCATGACGGTCATGGAGAACACCTACACGATCGCTTACAACTACGGCGGTCAGGTCAACGGCCAGGGCGCGTTCCTCGCAAACGCGACCGTCATTCCGACCAACATCAACGTCATCTTCGGCTTCACGCTCAACGCTGATGCTCAAGCCGGCCA
>SXSP01000454.1 GCA_005792225.1 Bdellovibrionales bacterium
GAGGACAACCTCGAAATCCTTGAAGCTCGGATGAAGGAGATGAAACTTCACCCCGAAGATTACGGCTTCTATATGGATCTTCGTCGCTTCGGAAGCTTTCCGCATGCCGGTTTCGGTCTCGGTTTTGAGCGCATGCTGATGTATTTGACCGGCATGTCGAATATCCGTGACGTGATTCCGTTCCCCCGCACGCCGAAGAACGCGTTGTTCTGAGGAACGAAAGCGAGTACTCTAGGCGCAATCAACTTTTTGCCTGGAGACGGAGCCCATGCCTCAATCGCCTTCGATTCTCACGATGATCGGCAATACGCCGATGCTTGAAATCAAAAAATTGGATCGCGGTCCCTGCCGTCTCTTCGTGAAGCTCGAAAACCAGAATCCTGGAGGGTCGATCAAGGATCGCGTCGCCCTCTCGATGATCGAGGCCGCGGAGAAGAGCGGGAAGCTCAAACCCGGAGGCACGCTCATCGAAGCAACGGCCGGCAACACGGGTTTGGGACTCGCGCTCGTGGCTTCGCAGAAGGGCTACAAACTCATCCTCGTCATTCCTGACAAGATGAGCCGCGAAAAGATTTTCCACTTGCGCGCCATGGGAGCCGAAGTTCGCCTCACGCGCTCGGATGTCGGCAAGGGCCACCCAGAGTATTACCAAGACATGGCGAAGCGGATCTCCGAAGAAACCGGCGCCTATTACATCAATCAGTTTGAAAATCCCGCGAACCCGCACGCGCACGAGACGACGACGGGACCCGAAATTTTCGAGCAAATGGACGGCAAGGTGGATGCGATCGTCGCGGGCGTCGGAAGCGGCGGAACTCTCGCCGGCCTTTCGCGCTACTTCTCACGCGTGTCACCGAACACCGAGATGGTTTTGGCGGATCCCGCGGGTTCCATTCTCGTGGACTACATCACCAAGGGTTCTTTCGGCGAAGCCGGGAGCTGGCTCGTTGAGGGTGTGGGCGAAGATTTCATACCGACGATCGCCGATCTCTCGCGCACGAAAAAAGGCTACACGATCACCGATGCGGAGAGTTTCGCGGTCGCCCGTGAGCTCCTCAAAGAAGAAGGCATTCTCGCTGGATCTTCCAGCGGAACCCTGGTCGCCGCGGCTCTGAAGTTCTGCCGCGAACAGAAAACGCCGAAGAACGTCGTGACGTTCATTTGCGATAGCGGAAATAAATATCTATCAAAAATGTTTAACGACTTTTGGATGATCGATCAGGGTTTCCTCAAGCGCGAGACGTTCGGGGATCTCCGTGACTTGATCGCGCGTCGCTACTCGGAAGGCGCCGTCGTGACCGTGACTCCTGACGATACGCTGAACACGGCGTTTCAGCGCATGAAGCTCTACGATGTTTCGCAGCTTCCGGTCGTCGACAGTCGCGGCCGCATCGCGGGTTTCATTGATGAGTCGGACCTTCTGCTCTCGGTTTACAACAAATCGGAGAACTTCCGCTCGACAGTCCAGGATTCGATGGTCGAGAACGTGCAAACGATTTCGTATAAGTCGCAGCTGGCCGATCTTCTCCCGATTTTTGAGCGCGGGAATGTTCCCGTGATCGTCGATGGAGATCGATTCTTGGGTCTCATCACGCGAATGGATCTTATCCATCACCTGCGCCGGAACATGGGCTGAAAACCAAAACACTTTGGCACTCGAGCGCATGAAGTCTTTCGCCGATGAGAGTTCATGCGCTCCCTTCTCGCTTGTCTTATTTTGATTCATCTTTCGTTTGCCTTTGCGCAGGCCAAGAAGAAGCCGACGGAACTTCCCGTCTCGGCCGGAAAAAAACTCACCCGCGAAATCGAAAAATCGAATGCGGCCGTCCGGCAACTCGGCAGTCGCATCGCAAAAGACTGCGATGAACGTCGTGAGGTGAAGGCTCAAGGTGAGGCGCAAACCGATAAGATTCTCGAAGAGATGAACATGCGGGGCGCTCCCGAGCTCACGTACGAAGCAAAAACCGATGCACCTAAGATCATCGGGCCTACAACCGGCCTTCGCGGGATGATGGATCAAGACCTCGAAGTGAGCGTCTTAAGCGAAGAGAAAGCGCGGGAGCTCCACGCCCGCGTCGTTCGCGATCTCGTGCCGAGACTTAAGTATGAATGGCTCTCCACGGGCTGCGTCTCGCGGGCGCACCTGATCGGCATCGAAATGCAAGGCTGGGGCATCGCCGCCGGTAAAGTTTGGACGGAGCCAGGCCTCTTCGTCGGCAGGCTGGATCCCAGACTCCACAACAAGACCGAGCGCGGGACCGTGAACTGGAAACTTCACGCGGCTCCATTCGTCATGGTGGAAAAGAACGGAAAAGTCGAACCTTGGGTGATCGATCCCGCGGTGAGCATGGAGGGTCCGCTTCCGCTCGAAAAATACAAAGCCAAGATGAGTCCTCACCCCAATTGGATCAACGTCAGTTTCAGTAACCGCTTCTCGTACGATCTTCAAGAGAGATGGGTCGATAAGAAGCGATACAACGAGTCCGATGCCGCCCGCGCACTCGCCGACATTCAATGCGTCGAGCGCGATATCAAGACCGGAACCCGCGGATGCAAGGTGATCGACGGCCGCTAGGGTTGACTCGAGAGCGGCCTTTCTCCGATCATGATGCGAGGAGGCCGCATGAAATATCTGGTAACACTCCTACTTCTGATCACCGCCTCACGCGCCATTGGCCAAGACTACGGCTACGAGCGTGAAGCCCCTTCAGTCAGTGTTCAGAGAATGACTCCGGATCTCGGAATGGCTGCGGGCTCCAGCAGATCCCGCTCGTACACGGAATACAACCTGGGATTGAACGCTCGCTTTTCGGACCTCGTCGTTTGGCGCAATTCATTTTTCGGTCGAGTGGAATCGGGCCGCAGCACGATTTACGGGTTCGACTCGATCTTGAGGTGGGGCCCCAGCTTCTTGAAGGGTGACTCCGGCTTCGGCATTTTCGTCGGTCCCGGAGTGAGGCTTCCCTTTCAGGGTCGAGGAGCGCCTCTCTTTGAAGGGGGAATCCAATTCAAGACGGGAGCACTGACATTAGGTGGCGGCATCAAGTCACTTCTGCACTCGGTCCTCACTTCGGGTGAGGAAGACGACATTCAGTTCTTCATCTTTCTTTCGACCGGCGCCACGCTTTAACGCCACAATTGTTTCACATCGCATGAGCGAAGCTCTTGTTAGACTCCTTTTCGCAACCGAAGAATAGGAGTTCATCATGGAAAATAAGAACACGGAACTTGAGAGCGAAGATGTCGAGACGAGATCCGAAGGTGCTGCCGTCAGCGGCATCATTGACAATAGCGACATTCAGCCGCGATTTGAGAAAACACCCGTTCAAAATACCGAGCGAAATGAAAAAGACGAAGAAGTCGAGCGTCTCTTGAATACTCCGCTCGAAGATCGTTCGATCATCGGCAGTGGTGAGCCGGGTGACCCGACGACTTCACGTGGCGGCGGCCAGACATTGACCGACGTCAGGTAGTCTTCGTGAGGCGCGCGATCGTGAAAACAAGTTCCTTTGCGTTGATGGGCTTTGCCAGATGGTCGGTGCAACCGACATTGAGGCACTTTTTGCGAACTTCGCTCATCGCATGCGCCGTGAGGGCGACGATGGGCTTGCGGTAGCCTTGATCGCGCAATTTTTGCGTGGCCGTATAGCCATCCATTTCGGGCATCTGAATGTCCATCAGAACCAGATCGAATTGACCCGAGAGCGCCTTGTTGAATCCGACGAGGCCGTTCTCCGCGAGTTCGACCTTAGCCCCTTGCTTCATCAAATATCGGCTGAGGAGACTTCGATTATCGGGAGCATCATCCACGATGAGGATGCGCAAGTTCTCAAGCGACGGCGGAGGGGCCGATGTTGCCGTCTCGTTTGATGGCAACTCTTTCGCACGAGCTTCCCGTTTTTCAGGATAATCCGGGATCCAAAAGTGAAAAGTGGTTCCCTTCCCGGGCTCGGATGATTCGACGACGAGATCTCCGCCCAAGGTTCGCGCGAGTTTTCGCGAGAGCGCCAAACCGAGCCCCGTACCGCCAAAGCGTCGGGTCATCGAGCCATCGGCTTGAACGAACATTTCAAAAATATTCTCACGCTGCTGAGGATCGATACCGATTCCCGTATCTATGATCGTGAAATCAACAACGGCTCTCCCGCTTGCGTCCTTTCGGCTCGATGTGCGAATACGCACTTCACCAACCGAAGTGAACTTGATTGCATTACCAACCACGTTGAGGAGTACTTGCCGAACTCGGGTGGGATCCGAAACGATTGCCTTCGGAGTCGACTCATCTCTCTCGTATTCGAGGCGAATCTTTTTTTCTTTGGCCTTCATGCTGAGAAGCTGGATGATGTCGCGGGCGATTTGCTCGACTTCCGTTTCGAAATATTCCAGCGTCATGTGGCCCGCCTCGACCTTCGAGAGATCGAGAATATCGTTGATGATGACCGCGAGCTGCTCGCCGTTTCGCGAGAGGATGTCGATGTAGTTGGATCGATCGGTGGCCGTCAAAGCGGGATCTCGCAGCAGGTCCGCGAAACCAATCATTGCGCCGAGGGGCGTTCGAATCTCGTGCGACATATTAGCTAGAAAAGCCGATTTCAGATGGTTCGCCCGTTCGGCTGAATCTTTCGCAGCTCGAAGCACCTCTTCTGTTCGTTTTCGTTCGGTGACGTCGATGGATGTCGAAGGATAAATCTCACGGCCGTTGGCATCGTAAGCTAGGCGCGCCCACATGTTGACGTCGAAGGTACTCCGGTCTTTGCGGC
>SXSP01000455.1 GCA_005792225.1 Bdellovibrionales bacterium
CTCGTAATCGGCGGGATGAGATGCCGCGAAAACTCCCATGAATGGGTCGATGATTTTCCGTGGATCATGCGGGTGCGGGTCGAAGCTGGAGGCGACGATTTCTTGCGAGACATTTGGAATCCTCGTTCTATGGAGATGGTGCAAATGTACTAACACGGTGCCGCGTCGGAAAACGAAAAAATTACACGGATGGGGCAGTTTGGTGTTGCTGTTCGCGTCAAGAGTCGCTGGCGGCTTGACCCCCTTTGGCATCCGACGGAGCCTCTTCGCCTGAGGGGGAAGTAGGGATGGGTCAAAGCCGCATGGTGCAACTTGTATTGGCAATCTGCTTACTTATCTCATTTGTCATCATCCCGCCGGCGCGTGCCGAATCTTCCTTTGAAGCCGGCGCTGGTGCAGAAGCCCTAGTCATCCCCCAAGGCATCTCGCTAGCAGGCTATTTCCAAAGACGCATTTGGCTGACGCAAAACCCTCCCTCCAATCCTAACGCGACTTATTTTCAAGCTTCGACGGGCCAGCACGATGTGATCCGCGCGAAAGCGACCGCGCTTAAGATAAACAACAAAAAATTAGCCGTCGTATCGCTTGATCTCGTGGCTATTTTTCCCGGGGTGCGGGAGATTCTGGCGCAACGTCTGACCGACCTCGGGTATCAGCCGGAAAATATCATTGTTGTTGCGACCCATACGCACTCGGGTCCCGGCGGATTTGCGAATTTCCGCTTCTGGGAACTCCTCGCCGCTGACAAGTTTCTCCCCCATTTCTTCTCGGAGATCATTCGTGCGGCGGAGAAGGCAATTCGAATTGCCGATAGCCAGCTGACTCCCGCAGTGGCGAACACCGGCGGAGTTGGTCTCGATGGACTCGCCGTGAGCCGTCGCTCCAATCAACCCATTCAGACATCACTCACTTGGTTTCGCCTTGTTTCTCGGGCGGGCCAACCGATTGCGACCTGGGTCAACCTTCCGGTTCATAGCGATCTGCTCACTCCCGCGAACCTCGAGATTTCGGGTGATATCGCGGGTGAAGTCGAACGTAAGTGGGAACAAAGATTCGGCGGCGTCGCGATGTTCTTCTCTGGAGCTTCGGGCGACATTGATCCGCATGGATTTACGCGCGACTTCGATGGACTTACGAGGTTGGGAGCGAACTTCGACAACATGATTTCGTCTGTCGTTCCGTTTCAGAACGCGGCCTTCGTTCCGAAAGAGATCGAGACGTTCACCTATTCGCAGGAACTTGCGAAACCTTACCTGAACCTCGGGGCATGCGTGAGCTTCCTCGGTCCCTTCGCAAACATCCTGCCGTACATTCCTCTTCCGGCGGTCTTTGCTCAGCCCGCGCAACTCGTTGGAATGAAGATCGACAAGCATGCATACGTCTTCATTCCTGGCGAACCTTTCCAGAATATTGGTGAAGGCATTCGCCAAGCCGGCATGAAGGCCGGATTCGAAACGGTAACAACGGTTGGACTCTCGAACAGTTACCTCGGCTACATCATGGACGCCGATGAATTCAATCGCGGCGGCTATGAAGCGTGCAACTCGTTCTATGGGCCCACATACGGTGCCAAGATCTTGGAAGGATCTGAGAAACTACTTGGCATCATGAAGTAGGGAAGCATCATGAAGAGAAATGGATTTTTCTCCGCGCTCATCGGAGTTTGCAGTTCACTGACATTCACGACTGCGGCGCTTGCAAGCGACTACCAGACTCTTTTTCCGAAATACGCGGAAGTCTGTGCTCTCAGCCAAAAAGCGAAAATCGGAGAAGAAGCCGAGAGACCATGGGGACACTCCCTCGTGTTCTTACGTGGTGTCTGCCGCGATCTCATGTCACCGATTCCTCAGCTCGTTCTGTGCGAGCCGACGGCCGGCAGCGGAGTGATGGTTAGCGTGAATTCGCTGACCAAGAATGTAAATTGGATCGCAAGCGAAGGTGAAGCGTACGCGTTCTACGGAAATGTTTTTCCCGGAACGAAGTTGACCACCGTCGAATATGACCAGGCCGTGCAGTACGGACTGATGACCGACATCTTCAAGGGCGTGAAGCCCCATTTCGATCAATTCAAACCAGGCCAGCTCGAGAAGTACCAGGTGAACGAGGCGCTCGTGCGATCGGCGGTCGATATCGACACGGCCGTCACATTCGGTCGAGATGCTTACTGCGCTCGCGTTCCGATGAACGAGCAAGTTCTCGGCGATCTCATTCACTGGTTAAACGAGAAGAATCAAGCCTTCGCGCGCACGGAAGATTACCAATGGGATGCCTTTAAAAATAATTGCGCGCACCTCGTGCACAATGCATTCGCGTCCTTGGGTGTTTGGCCCGCAAAACAAACGGGCACACCCCCATGGCAAGTTTCTAATCTCGCGGTTCCCGCTAATGAGTTCATCGATACCATGGCCGTCGCAAACTTGACCGATATCAGTGATCCAACGGGCATCTTCCGCAATCCGGGTTGGCGTCGACTTTTGGTCGAGAAGAACTGGCTGCCGGCGCGCCATGGGGTTGTGTCGAGAAATTTGCCGATTCAAACTCCCAATGAGCTTTACTACGGCAATCTGCAAATTTTCGTCTTCGATTATCCGTTCTCAAATAAAAACGAGGCTCTGTTCCACGCGTTTACTCAGAGCTCAACTTACCAGGATTTGGCGGCAAACCTTTTGCGCTTTCACGAAATCTATTCTAAGTCGTTGCAGAACCTTCAGGACGTCAGCGCCTACCAGGCGACGTTGAAGGATTTGCCAATGAGCGAGCAGGCGCAGTTTCCCGCCTTCTTCGTTCGCTACAAAGATTATCTGAAAGAGCAACTCGATGATGTCACGTTCAAGCTTTCTAGCTTCCAACTGGTCTCGCCGCTTTCTCAACCGACTCGCTAGTGCCGTCTTCCTGGCGGTCTTCGCCCTCATCGGCGAGGCCGCGGTTGCCTCTGAACAACCGTTCTGGTGGGGCATCTCAACGTCTTCATACCAGACCGAAGATCCCGGCCCGAATGCGGCCTTCAAAACTGATTGGGATCAATTCTTTGAACTCGGTAAAATTAAAGAGCCGCGCGGAAACGGAACACTGAGTTTTTCGAAAGTCGATCGAGACCTTGAAACACTTAAAGGTCTCGGCGTGACTCACTACCGTTTCGGATTGGAGTGGGCGCGCATCGAACCTAAACCTGGCCAGTATGACGAAGCGGCTCTCGAGCACTACCTGAGAGTCGTCAAAAAGCTCAAGGCCATGGGCATCGTACCGATCGTCTGTCTGTGGCACTTCACTTTTCCGGATTGGTTGGCAAACCCTTCAGCGCCGGAGCAAAGTGGTTGGTTACATCCTCTCGCCCCCGCGAGATGGGATGCGTACGCGAAAAAAGTCGTTGAGAAATTCGGAAAAGACGTAGAGATCTACACTCCCCAAAACGAACCGAACGGACAATCGCTCGCTGCCTATTTCTTGGGTTCTTTTCCTCCCGGCGAGAAATACAGCCTCAAGCTTTTCCGCGAAAGCGTTCGTGCATCCGCCGATGCCTACAATCGTGCGGCCAGAATTATTCGCGCCCAAGTACCTGCGGCGAAAATCATCACGATCCAGAACATGATTCATTGGGAGCGCGCGTGGTGGGATGTTTTCGGCTACTTCATGAAATTGGGTGAAGAGTATAACTACGGTCACTTAGACATGGTCGCTGCTGAAACCGACTGGATCGGCTTTAACTATTATTACAAGCTCAAGGCCTCACCCTTCAATAACCCCCGGATAGATTATCCAGAGGGACTTGAACTCCTCATCGAGCGGCTGACGAAGCGTTATAAGAAGCCCGTCATCGTCACGGAAAACGGCGTTGCTGATGAGGGCGATACCCGTCGGCAGGAGTACTTGACGACCCACTTGCGAGCTCTCGAGCGCTCACGGGCGGCCGGTCATGATGTTCGTGGGTATTTCTACTGGAGCCTGATAGACAACTTCGAGTGGGCTTACGGATATAAAGAAAAGTTTGGGCTCTACACGATGTCGGAAGACGGAACAAAGCTTCTCCCCAAAAAGAGCGCGGTCCTCTACAAGGAAGCTATCGCCGAGGCCAAAAAAAGAGAGGCGACCAAGGCCGCCTCTCTCTGAGCATTTGAAATCTTGATCAGAACGCAGCTTTACATGCGTTCGGTGCGAGGTCGAGATCTACGGCGTCTTTGAAGCTCTCGATCGCTTTGTTCGTGCGGAGCTTGCCCTGAAGGCGTTGAGCATCCGTGGGCAAGCGCTCAAGCCATGTCGCGCGCAAGAAGCGATTGACTGCCGTGTCGGATCCCGCGCCAGCGGCGAGAACCTTGATGATACGGCTATCGAGCGGATCGTGAACTTGGGCTTCGAGTTTCATCGCGTCCGTCGCACCGAGATTCGAGAACAATGATGAGATCGATGCACCGAAGACGAACCTAGCGCTATTCTCGTAAGTCACCGGCGTGAGCTTTACCTCGAGTCCCGCATCATGGAGGCCCTTGATCAAGCCGGTCGCGAATTTCTCGCGCACAGGGCGAGTCTCGTGGAAGCCCGTCGATACTGACCCTTCTGGATAAATGAGGATCGTGTTCGACTTCTTCCGAGCGAGCTGCTCCTTGATTTTAGCGATCGGCACATCTGATCCACGGCCGACGGTGATGACCGAGTCCACTTTGTCGAGCTTGTCGGCCAGCTTTTTATTTTCGACGATCTGATCGGTCGCCATCACGAGAAGGACGTTGTCGGCTTTCAGGTGGGACATCACGATCGTATCGAGCAGCGGATCCCGATGCGTGGGCGCAATGATGTTCACGGTTTTACCGTCGAACTCAGCGGTCTGCGGAAGCTTTGCCTGATCCTTGATCTCCACGTTGATTTTCAAGTTCGCCGCGAGCTTTTTGAACAAGTTGTTCATGCTCTTGATCACCGGGGCTTGGCCCGGATCCGACTTGGGATGGAACCAAACATGGAGCGCAAGACCAAGTGCCTTCGGGGTCAGACTCATGACGGTACGAACGAGACCGTAAATTTTGCGGCTCTTCGTAGCGAGCTCCGACCAGAAACCTTTAACGGCTTCGCTTTGACCCTCGGGGCTCGCATTGAGTTCATCGAGGTAAGTTTTCGCTTTCATGAAGAACTCGCGGTAATTGTGCGTGCGAGTCGGACCATCCTTAGGACCGCCGTATAAACTGCGGCCTTCCGCGTACTTCTTGAAGTGAACTTCCGCTTCGTCGAGAGTCTTCTTCATCTTGGCGATGCGGGCCTTGTCGCCGCTCGCGCGAATGCGATCGAAGGTCTCGTGGAGAGTGAAGCGCGTGCCTTCGATGTAGTAGTCGAGTTCCATGCGAATCAAACGGTCCGTCTCTTGTTGCAGACGTGAATTCGCTTCATCCCAGGCCTTGATGCGGGCAAGGAGAGCTTCGGCACGAGCACGTTTCGATGAATCCGTGATCTCGGAGACGCGGCCCTTCGACATCAGATCAATTTCAGTTTCCGACATCGTGGCGAATTCGCCGTTCATCTGCTTAAGAAGGTCCGAAGACTTTAGGTTCGACGACTCGATCTCC
>SXSP01000047.1 GCA_005792225.1 Bdellovibrionales bacterium
CACTGTTTTTGATGCGATATTGCCAGCCATTCCAACTCCCCTGTTTCGATAACCAAGGGTTTTGCAACGCTCGCGCCGGCTCTCCGCGCCAAATCAGTGCCCTTTTACGGCAACAAGATAGCTAGCTATCGAAAATATCGACAACGGGTGAGACGTTTCATTTTGAGATGGGAGTGGTGGCAATTTGCCCAGCTTGACGCAAACCTGACCCAGAAGAAATCACGAGCCATGCGCGCATTCCGTAGGTACTCTCTTCTCGGCCTCAAAACTTGAGGCGTGTTAACTCTTTTGAGGAGGCATCATGGTTAAAGGATTTTTGGCTCTCGCACTTCTTCTTAGCTTCGCTCCCGTCAGCGAAGCGGCATCACTCAGCCGCCGCTGCGACCCTGTTTGGGAAGTCGCACAACCCGTCTACAAGCGCGTAAAGGGAAAACTCGTGCGCGTCGGTTACCGCTGCGTGACTCGCCAACCCAACGGTGGCGGAGATCCCCACGGTTCCGGTGGCCACGGCGGTTGATAGATCCGCTCAAGTCCGAAAAAAAGCGAGCTCACCGGGGCTCGCTTTTTTATTTAAGTCGGGTCACTTTCGCAATAGGGACTTGGATCTTCGTAATCGCATTACATCATTCGGCAAGTCGTTGATCCTTCGCCACGCAAACAGAGCGTTGGAGATTTCTGAATCGAAAGAGCCCTGGGCCGTCGGTAGGGCTGCTCGCAGTCGCAAATAGAACCCAAGAACTTCGATCGATCGTCTCCGAACACGATATCAATATTATAGGCGTCGATAACACCCAACCGCGCTCTCGCACAATTCGAAACAGCCGTCGCCCGGTTCGAGAAAACTTTCCCGCAAAGTCCAGAGGTCCTCTCCATCGCCGTCGCCGTCGCCGAAAGTGGCATTGCGAATAGGACGAAAAACAAAACGAGCCTTTCCATACTTCTCCTTCCATTCATTCGGCTGCTTTTCAACACGAAGCTCAAGAAGCCGTCAATAGCCCTCGAAAGAAGTTTCGTTTTACACGAAACTTCGAGCGTAAAAAGCAAACGGCCGCTGCGTGAAACACGCGCGGCCGTCGTTGACTCGCAAGAAGTCCTTCATCTCTCGATCAATTTCCGTTTCGGCCCTCACGCTGACCGAATTGGACGTAGTGCTTTGCAGCCGCACGGTAGTTACCACCTCCGAATGCCGCTAGAAGATCGGCGTGACGGTTGAGGTAATTCGGTGCCGTAAAATTCTCTTTCGACTTCCGACCTTCGTTAATTCCTGATGTTACGAAGTGACGCTTGAGAGCTTCAACGTCGCCAGGGAAGGCAGCCTGAAGGTCAGGGTGAATTGCATAGTAGTAGTGAACGTTGAAGACTTCCGGACGAAGCAAGAAGTGACCGACACGCCCCTCAGATGCGCCGAACTGGATGTAATGATCGATTGCGCGAGGATAGTCGGCGCCGAATGCCGCGATCAAATCTTGATATCCCTCGAGATAATCGTTCACGCGGAATGTAAGATGCGCTTGGCGACCTTCGCGGATTCCGAAATACAACCAGTGCGCCATCGTGCGCCCCGGATCACCGCCGAACGCGGCCGCGAGGTCGGGATTCAGGTTAATGTACTCTTGCAGGTTAAATACGGCAGGGTGAATCCCGTTGTTTCGAATCCAGATCTGTTGCTGTGCGGAGGCATAACCACCATTGTTATCGTGTCCATCAGCGCGAAGCAGATAAAGGCCATCGGGAAAGGAAGCCGAATTGATGTCGACGATGTTGCTCCCGATATAACGGTTGTTGAGATAAATCGCTGCACTTCCGCTCCCGTTGTAGCTGCTGCAGTGGCTATCTGAACTGTGCGTCTGCAGAGAACCCGCCGTCACGGTCGCGGAGATTCGCATCACGCCGACCTGAACTCCCGCGGGCGAACCCGGACTTTGTACGCTGAGGCCCACCGATGGACTTGAATAGTTACATGCCGCCTCCGCCGAAGAAGCTGCGACCAGAGCACCAACCAAAACCGCCGCACGACCGAGAACCTGATTTAAGAACACGAGAGCCCCCTTTGAGCTTTTATGATTTGCAATCCGTTGTCTGATGTCCAAATGCAATCAAGGGCCCCGAGCCGTGACCCACGGAAATAGCGAGATCGTTTCGTGTTTCCGAGATGCGTTTCAACGTGAGACACGCCTTCAAATCGAATTGGCAGCAGCCGACGCCAATTCCGTCATGAGATCGTTCAAACACTCGACAGTTTTCTGAGCTTTGCGAAAGCCAAGCGCCGCTTCGGGTAGACTCGCGTTCTAAACTCGATTAAATGAACCTTCATGCAACAAAAGCAGAGCTCTCCATTCGCAGGATCGTACTTAAACTTTCGCCGCCGCCTTCAAGAGGAGCTGGAACGACGGAAGGCCCGCAACAGTCGATTCTCGCTTCGATCCTTTGCTCGCTTTCTAGCGATCGATCCGGCGTCTCTCCAAAAGCTTCTGGTTGGCAAACGACCACTCGGAGAACGGACGATTCGGTCGCTGGGTAAGAAGATCCACCTAACGGAAACCGAAATTCTTGCGTACATCGCGGCCCATCGATTGAACAAAGAAGCCGGCGCGAGCCTCAAGAACGAAAACCTTCAGGCCATTCAAACAGAGCTCTCGCCCGTGCATGCAGACTTAGTCGCGAAGTGGGAGAGCTACGCCATCCTCGAACTCGCCTCTCTCCCCGAGTTCCGTCTCAATCCGCGCTCAGTTGCGAAAGCTCTTAAGATTGACGCCTCGGAGGCAGAGCTGCTCCTTAAAGCTCTCTTTAGAGCGAATTGGTTAATTGAGGATTCGTCTGGCGTGCGGCCGAATCTCAGGCGTTCGACCACGGATCCCACGGATCCTCGATTAAACCAAGCAAGGAGAACGTTAATGCGTTCCTTCCTGAAGAAAAGTGCTGAGGCGTACGAGGACTTACCCCCCGATGCAAGACTGCACTATGGACGTACGTTCTGCTTCGATCCCTCGCTTCTTTCAGCTGCGGCAGCGCTGATTCGGCGATTTGGCGAGGACCTTCACGCCCTGCCGAAGGAGAAAAACACCGAGGGTCGTCAAATTTATCAACTCCAAGTCTCCGTCTACCCCGTTGGGACTCTTGAGGGACTCAAGGCAACTAAATGAGGTTCATTTGCACTGTAGGCAGCCTGATCTGCCTACACTATTAACTCGTCAAAACTTGTATAGCCTCATGCGGTGTACTACCTGTGGATCAACCAGGAGGTTCCCATGAGAGGACTTGTCATCGCATTGATCACACTTGCTTCGACTGCCGCACTCGCAGGCGGAGGACGGCCGCCCATCCCAAGCATCTGCCGCGGCAAACCGATCGTTACGCTCCACAGTTGCGAGGTCGCCCAGGTATCTGACGTCGACCGATCACTCATTCAACGATTCCCGGCGGAACAACAAACTCTTTTAAACAACTTACTCGCAACCACGGTGGTGAAAACATTCGGCTGCGACGAAGGTTCGACGCACGGGCAAATCACAGCACCCTACTTCGGGGTCGATTACTCGCTCGCGAGTTATCTCGATGGAAAAGCGGTTCACCTCAGCGTCGACCAGTGGGCTCAGAGCTGGGAAACTCTGCCAACTCTCACGACTGTGAAGTTCGCGATGAACGGCCCCGTCACGATCAGCTACGCCGACGGCAACCCGCGAGATGGTCTCAGCTACCGCTCCGCGGATGTAGGCCAGGTCATTTGTAAATAAACTCAGTGGTTGTACCCGCCCGGGCGAGGGCGGGTCGAGCCGCGGTCGCCGTCATTTATGTCAGCCGAAGCCCGCAGAAGTGGCGTATTCAGCCAGGCGGAATCCAAAACTTTCCCATCTCAAACAATCAAATCGAAAAAATGAAAAACGCCGAATTTCATCGGTGCACGCAAAATCCGCGATTCACACTCTTTCTTGTTCTTTGAACTTTCCTGATCTCTCCTCTAGCTGCACAATATGATCAATGTACAAGTCAGCACTGCCCGCCCATCGAAATTATTTTCCTGAATTAGATGGCCTACGTGGCTTAGCGATTCTCTTTGAGATGGCAT
Organism: Bdellovibrionales bacterium; assembly: GCA_005792225.1. Lineage (GTDB taxonomy): Bacteria > Bdellovibrionota > Bdellovibrionia > Bdellovibrionales > JAMPXM01 > SXSP01. The sequence continues at coordinate 4,067 of SXSP01000047.1, forward strand.
TTCACTTCGTTCTTTTTCCCGTACTCCACGGTGTTCAGTACGGACCGACGGATCGATTCGGATCCATGTTCATCAACTTTCTGATAAGCGGCTGGTTCGGGGTTGATATCTTCTTTGTCTTAAGTGGTTTTTTGATCACACGCATTCTTCTGCAGGCAAAGGGTCAACCACGATACTTCCAGAACTTCTACATAC
>SXSP01000048.1 GCA_005792225.1 Bdellovibrionales bacterium
AACTTTTTCCGGGTGTTACGCTCCTTCCCTTGAATGACGCTCTTAAGTTTATCGGGGATGACTGGTCACTCACGGCGCAGGAAAACAAGGTTCTCTTTTTAACGGAAGCAAGCGTGCCGTGTGAGACATCGGTTCTTTTCTTTACCCTCGTGCCGAGAACGTCGGTGTCCATCCAGGATGGTGTTTTGTCGGTCACAAGCGACGGTCTCGACGGAAAGATGCCGGGCCTCATCAAGAAGGATGATGAGGGACTCGACTGGTTCTGCGAGCGTTGATTAGGTTTTTACACATTTTCGCGGATGCTTGCCCTCGGACCTCCTCATCGAAGACCGTAACGTCTAAACGAGGAGGATTTATGAGAGGACTGATCTTTTTGTTGTTAGCAACGCCGCTTGGAGCTCTTGCGAGTGAAGTGGGTCGGACTTACGAGCATCACCTTTTCCCGTCGGAGAAAGCCTGCGCCGAGGCGAAAAAAGGCGGGGGTTGGTTCAATTGTTCCCAGACGATCACTTTTGATGAGGGCGGCCAAGTCTCGGTCATGGTGACCGATATTATGAACGAGGGTACCTACGTCCGCTCAGGACAAAAAGTGACGATTCGTATGGAAGATGGCGGTGATGCGGCCGACGAGATGATCTTGCACTTCGACCGTACGGAACGAAATCTCGTTGATCCGACAACTTTCGAAGTTTGGGAACTTGCGGGCGATTAGGCGGCCTTCGTTTTCGATCGGAGGATCGCGTACCGGGTAGACTTGCCTTGACCGAAGCGTTCGATGAGCCCTTCGTTGACGGCCCATTCCGCGAACCGATGGAAGCTCGACCGCGAGAGGCTCAGGATTGCGCAGGCGTCTTGCACGCTGAATCTCGCGGGTTCCGAAAAACGTTTCTGAAGGATTTCGAAGAGGATGGTGTTCGATTCGATTCGCGGTCGCTCAAACGGGAGCAGAATGCCAAACGAATCTCCGACGTGAAGGCGGTAGCTCCCTTGATTTTGATCGATGGTTGCCACGAGATGGTTTTCTTCCAGCCACCGGCGCGTGCGGCTCAACAGCTGACGCACGCGAACCGGAGAAGAATCGATATTGAAATACTCATCGGGATAGAGCTCCGAGAAGAGAGAGCCGAGAGTTCTCGGCGCGTAGAAGTCTCGGGTCAAGGCCGTCAGCACTTGGTGAATTTTGATTCCTGGTACGGAACTATGACCGGCCTCTAATTTTCCGCTCTCGAGATTTAAACAGTTCGTGTTGGGTGCGCCCAGAATGTAATTTTCGCTGGGCTGATGCGGGAGCTTTCGGAGAATGCGGTCGCGGTAAGAATGAGTCGGTGTTCCGAAGATGAGATGATCGAAAGCCTTTTGGTCAAACTTGAGCCTGAGGGTGAAGAGATCGGCTTCGCGCACGCTCTCCCAGTGTTGTCTTTCGATTGCCTCGGCTTTGAATTTCAGTAGCGGTTGGGGATCGCGTGATTCCTCCGCCTCGATCAATGATTGCCACTTGTAGATCAAGAGCTGATCGTAACTTCGACCACCGCCGAAAACCGAGACAGCTCTTGCGAGATCTTCCCTCGCGCGCGCGTAGTCGCCTTGTTGAAGCGGGATTTGGCTTCTAAGCTCGTAACAGTTTCCGATGAGGCGTGAGGCTTGCTCACGGGTGGCGATTTCGATCGTCTCGCTCAGGAGGGTTTCGGCGTCGGCGAGTCTTTCTGAGCTAATGTAGCAAGCGGACAAATTCACCCGGGCGATGAGCTTGGAGTAGATGTCGGCACTTGATTCGAGATAGCTCTCGAAGTACCCCGATGCGCGCTCGTAGTCCCATTTCGAGACATGACAGAATCCTTGGTACATCATCGCTTCGTGCGCGGAACTCGAATCGACGCCGGTGAGAAGGTTCAGAGCCTCGTCGATAGACCCGATACGAGAGAGAAGAACCGCATATTCGCAGATTTCCCCGGGTGATGGGGGAGAGGACAGATCCTGATCTCCACGAATGAGTGGATGAAGAAGCCGTAAGCCCTGAGCCATGAGTCCAGCGCGTCGACAGAGTTTCGCGACGGCCTGACGCCACTTGCGCGGCACGCGGGCGAGATTCAAATCGCTCAAAGTTTCCACGACGTGCGGAAGGCGACCCGTACGGATCAGCGTATCGCAGTTGGTTATGAACTCGGCGTAGTCCGTGATTTCCGTTTGCATTCGATCCACCGACTTCGTTTCATTTCGAAACGGTTTCTTGGGATTCGCCCCATTCTTGTCACTCTGCTTTTCGGATGATTCACGGGAAACTCAATTGTCACGCACTAAGTGTTTGGGACGAATAGCAGACATCGCCTATACTCTTAGAGGGGGAACGATGAGAGTAAAACTGACGGCAATCTGGATTCTATTCGCGCCGCTTCTGATTCTCGCCTATCAGAACTGCAGTCGTTCGTCATTTGACTCCACCACGTCCGCCTCGCAACGCGAAACCGATCAACCTTCCAACAGCGGTCAGCCGTATGATGGTAAGGCCTACGTCGTTCACGGAAATTGCGTGGACGGAACTCAAATCGAATCGAGAATTCTCCTGAAGAGCGCCTATGAGGGACACTTGATCAGGGACAATTGCCAAACGATTGCGCCCGTTCGTCTCGGAGAAAACGAATTTGATTTACATTCTTCAAACGCGACTCTCTCATATCAGGCTAAAGAATTCGTTCTCGAAACTCCGCCGGTCAATGTTCCGAAACAAGCTTCGTTCTTCGTCCAGTTCCAGGGAGCGCTCAAAAATTACGCGGTCGACTTTTACGTCGTAGATCTTTTTGATTACAGCGCCTCCGAGATCGCGGGACTTCGCACGAATGGCCGAACGGTTCTCTGCCACATCTCCGCCGGTATCTACGAAAATTGGCGTTCGGATCGCGATCGGTTCGCGGCGAGCGATCTGGGGAGCAGTCTCAATTCAAGTGAACGTTGGATCGATACTCGTTCGGCGAACGTTCGGTCGATCATGCTCGAGCGGGTCGGTCTCGCGAGCCAAAAAGGGTGTCAGGGCGTCTATTTGACGAATATCGATGGTTACGCGAAGTCATCCGGCTTTCCGCTCACCTCAGAGAGCCAGATCGACTTCAACCGCTTCCTCGCGTTTGCGGCGCGCGACCGTCGCCTCTTGGTCGCCCAAAGTCAGGCGCCAGAAATCGTTCCGAGTCTGACCGATGCGTTTGACCTCGCCATCGTGGGTCAGTGCTTCTCGGAAGGAAATTGTGGATCTTACCAGCCTTACGTGGCGCGCGGGAAACCCGTATTCGTGTTCGAGTATTCGGCGCGTTCGGAAGACCAATGCCGAGTCGCCAATACCTTGTCGATCACTCTCAGTTACACGAATGCCGCGCATGATGGCAGTCGGTACGAGACCTGCCAGTAACCTCGGTCAACTGGTCCCTTTCATTGTTTTTGGATGAACACGCCTGAGTTGGGCGGATCAATCAGATCCGTCTGCCATTTCGATTTAGCTAAGAAGAGGACAGAACGTCACGGAATGCTCGGCTTTCAGCCAAGCGTGGCGTGAACGAAACAAATCTTTCGCCAAGTCGAAAATCAACTTCCCCTTTTTTAGCGACAATGGACTTCGAGAGAAAGTTCACCTGAGCGCTGACTCGAAGGAGGAGTGAAATGCTAGCAATGACTTATCGGGGCCCTTACCGTGTTCGATTGATCGACAAGCCGGAGCCCATGATCGAGCACCCGAAGGATGCGATCGTGCGCGTGACCCGCGCTTGTGTCTGCGGATCTGACTTGCACCTTTATCACGGCCTGGTCCCCGATACGCGTGTCGGCCAAACCTTCGGCCACGAGTTCTGCGGAATCGTCGAGGAGATCGGTCCCGATGTTAAGGATGTGAAAGTCGGGGACCGCGTCCTCGTTCCATTTAATATCTTTTGCGGTGAGTGCTACTTCTGCCAGAAGGGTCTCTTCGGCAACTGTCACAACGTGAATCCGAATGCTTCTGCGGTCGGTGGAATTTATGGCTACTCGCACGTGACCGGTGGTTACGATGGCGGTCAGGCGGAGTATGTGCGCGTTCCATTCGCGGATGCGGGTTGCTTTAAAATTCCCGACGACGTGGATGATGACAATGCGGCTCTTTGCACCGACGCCTACCCCACGGGCTACCAGGCAGCCGAGATGGGCGAGATCAAACAGGGAGACACGGTCGTCGTGTTCGGCGCTGGGCCGGTCGGATTGTTCGCTGCGAAGTCCGCGTGGATTTTGGGAGCGGGCCGGGTGATCATCGTGGATCAATACGACTACCGCCTCGAGTTCGCGAAGAAATTCGCCCAATGCGAAACGCTGAATTTCACGGAAGTGGATGACCCCGTTTTCTATCTCAAGAAGACGACCGATTGGCTCGGCGCTGACGTTTGCATCGATGCCGTGGGAGCTGAAGCGCGTGGAAGTGCTCTGCAGAGATTTACGGGCGTGACGCTGAAGCTCCAGGCGGGGGCGGCAAC
>SXSP01000456.1 GCA_005792225.1 Bdellovibrionales bacterium
CCGGCGGTCAGCACGTCAACAAAACGGACTCCGCGGTGCGGATGCGCCACATTCCTTCAGGTATCGTGGTGCAGTGTCAGAACGAACGTTCGCAGCACGCGAACCGTGACCGTGCGATGAAGATGTTGAAAGCGGCCCTTTACGAAAAAGAAATCGAAAAGCGCAATGCCGAGAAGGACGCGATGAACGCGACCAAGAAGGCGAACGAGTGGGGATCGCAGATTCGCTCGTACGTGATGCATCCGTATCAGCTCGTGAAGGATCATCGTACGCAGTACGAGACGAGCCAGGTTCAATCCGTGATGGACGGGGACCTGGAAGGTTTCATCTACTCTTATCTTCGCGGCGGCGAAAAACCCAAGAACCCATCGGCGGCCTCGGCGGATGACCTCTAAGCTGGCGTTCCACATCGATCTTGTCGTTCGGTTCGTTGCTTCGGGAAGAAGGCTGCTCAATCTTCCGTCGATGATGGCATTGATCGGCATGGCTCTCGGTGTGGCATCGCTCACGGTTGCGATGGCCGTGGTCAGCGGTTACGAGAGTACGCTCAAGACTTCGATTATCGATGTGTTCGGCCATATCATGTTGATCAAGCGCGGGGATAAATCGGAAACGGTTGAGAAACTCGCGATGGCGATTAAGGATGCGGCTCCCGATGCTGAAACGTACACGCCTTTCGTGAATCTCGAGGGCATGATCGTCGGCGGGGGAAAACTCGCGGGCGTTCTCATCCAAGGTGTCGATCCGAAGTCAGTCGAAAAAGTTCTGCAAATTCGGGATCGCGTGATCCAGGGCCAATTTTCATTTGATCGCGAAAAGGGTATCCCGCGCGCAATGGCGGGAAAGGCGCTCGTGAAGCGCTTCGGGCTCAGGCTCGGCCAGCCGTTTAAGGTGGTTCTTCCTTCTCCGTCGAAAACGGATTCAACGGGATTCTCGCCGAAAGTTCAGACCTATGTTCTCGGTGGCGTGTTGGACCTCGGGAAAGCCGAGTACGACGAGCGAACGATCATGACGGATCTCCGTTCGGCGCAAGAGCTCGCGGGAATCGGTGAAAACTTCACCGGCATTCGCATTAAGCTTCGCGATGCGGATCGCGCGACGGACGCGTCGGTCAAAATCGCGCGTGCGCTCGGCCCGCAGTACTGGTTGATGGATTGGACGGAAGTGAACCGCAATCTCTTTGAAGCGGTGAAGATCGAGAGGATCGCGATCTTCTTCGTGATTCTCATCATGGTGATCGCGGCGAGCTTCAATATCGCATCGAATCTCTTCGTGAGCGTTCTTCAAAAATACAGCAATATTTCGATCCTTAGGGCCATGGGTTTCGCGAAAAAAGATGTCGCGCGCGTCTTCATGTTTCAGGGGCTCTTCTTCGGGATTATCGGCACGGTCGCGGGTCTCCTCTTGGGCTTACTCCTGAGCGCCGTGTTCGTAATCGCGCAAAAATATGTCGTGTTGATGCCGGTCGAAGCTTACAAGCTCGACAAGATCGGCGTGTTGCTTCGTCCGCTCGACATCATCATGATCATCATCGCTTCGATTCTCGTATGCCTGATCTCGACACTCGTTCCGGCTCGCCGGGGAGCGAATCTCGATCCGGTGGAAGGGCTCCGCTATGAATAGCTTGATCTCCGTTCAGTGCGCGACGAAGTCGTATCCGATGGGTTCCGGGCGCCTCGAGGTCCTGCGCGGAATCGATCTCGAAGTGAAGCGTGGCGATGCGATTTGCATCGTGGGTTCCTCGGGAGCGGGAAAGAGCACGCTCCTCCACATTCTCGGAACGCTCGATCGGCCGACACTCGGGAAGGTGATCTTCAAGGGCGTGGATCTCACGCGCGAGAGCGATGAGAAGCTCGCTGAGTTCCGCAACCAATCGATGGGCTTTGTCTTCCAATTCCATCACTTGATGAGCGAATTCACGGCGGTCGAGAACGTGATGATGCCTTGCCGGATCGCGGGACAGTCCCTGAAAGAGAGCCGCATCCAGGCCGAGAAGCTGCTCGACCAGTTGGGTCTTGCGCAGCGACTGAATCATTATCCGTCGGAGATGAGCGGTGGTGAGCAGCAGCGGGTCGCGATTGCGCGGGCGCTCGTGCGCAAGCCGGAAGTCCTTTTCGCGGATGAGCCGACGGGCAATCTCGACACGGCGAATGCAACGCGTATTCAGGAACTTTTTTTTGATCTCAAAAATGTGCTCAATCTCACGCTCGTTGTCGTGACGCATGATCAGGCCTTCGCTCAGAAATTCCCTCGTGTTCTCAAGATGAAAGACGGTTTGTGGGAAGGAAAGCAGCTTTGACAAGCGGCTGGTTTCGTACTAGGCTTTCGCGGTAATTGATTTAAATGGTTAAAACCACTGAATAATTTCAGCTCTTTTCCGACGCTGAAAGCTGCCTTGAAGGACCAACTTTGAACGAGCAATTTCGGCTCCAATCTAAGTTCTTATCGCTCGCTCTTTCTGGCATTCTCGTCGCGTGCATGATTCAAATTCCCGACGTCGCGCGGGCGCAGGAAGAACAAGCCGAAACTGCGACGGATGAAGTCCGTGAGCCGGCACAAAATCGTCGCAATCAGCAGAATCGCGCCCGCACGGGTCGCGCAAGACGTCCAACTCCGGCCCCTCGCCAAGCGCGACCAGCAGCGAACGCTGCTGGTGCGGCGGCGGCGGCTCAAGCTCCCGCTCAAGATGTCCTCGCGCCTGTTCCGAGCGGCGCACGCGTGGCGCGAATCGAAGTTCGCGGCAACAAAAAGATCGAGACCGACGCGGTGATCGCTCGGCTCGTCTCGAAAGTGGGCGAAGAGTATACGTCAGAGAGAATTCGCCAAGACGTCGAGGCTCTGTTCAAGTCGGGTTATTTTTACGACGTGCGCGTCGACCGCGGCGGTTCGGGAACCGACATCGTTCTCACGTACATCGTCGTCGAAAAGCCGTCAGTCATCGAAATCAACTATGCGGGCAACCAAGAAGTCGAGACGGATGATTTGAAGGAAGCCTCGGGCCTCAAGGCTTTCGAGATCCTCAACATGAGCAAGATCCGTGAGGCGACCGAGAAGCTTCAGAAAGTTTACGAAGATAAAGGCTTCTTCCTGGCCAAGATCACGCCGCGCCTTGAGACCGTGACGGAAGGTGAGAGCGTTAAGCTGACTTTCGACATTTCGGAAAACGAAAAGGTGAAAGTGAAACGCATCACGTTTCTCGGTAACAAGAACATTCCCGACGGAAAACTCAAGGGCGGGATGCAGACCCAAGAGGGCGGCTTCTTCAGCTTCGTCTCGGGTAGCGGCGCCTATAAACAAGATGCATTTGATCATGACGTTCAGCTGCTGAACTACATCTACTTCAACGAAGGCTACGTTCAGGTCAAAGTCGATCGGCCGCAGGTTTACGTCACGCCCGATCGCAAAGGTATTTACATCACCATTCGGGTGGATGAGGGCGATCGCTTCAAAGTCGGTTCGGTCGACTTCGCAGGTGATCTTCTCTTTGATCGTGATGATCTCTTCAACTCGGTCGAAATCGACGGATCCGGTTGGTATGTCCACGAGACGTTGCTGAAAGATCTGCGCACGATGCAAGCGAAGTACGGTGACTTGGGTTACGCGTACGCGAACATCATTCCCCGCACGCGTATTCGCGACAAAGACAAAGAAGTCGACATCACATTTGAGATCGATAAGGGCAACAAGGTTTACTTCGGCCGCATGACGATGGTCGGAAATTCGCGCACGCGTGACAAAGTCATCCGCCGCGAACTCCGCATTAAAGAGGGCGAACTGTACAACGAAACTCGCAAGCGTGAGTCGATCGATAACGTGAAACGACTTGGTTACTTCGAAGAAGTGAATTTCAATTCGAAGACGCCGACTGACAACCCCGACGTGATGGATCTCGACATCGTCGTGAAAGAACGCAACACCGGAACGATCCAGGTGGGGGCGGGTTACTCGACTTATTCGCAGTTCATCTTCAACGGGCAGGTGAACCAGATCAACCTCTTCGGCCGCGGCCAAAAGCTCGGGATCTCGGTCGATCTCTCGTCGAATCAGTCGCTCTGGAACTTCAACTTTACCGAGCCGTACTTCATGGATACCGAGTGGTCGCTCGGCTTCGATGCCTACCAGAGCAAGCGGAAGCCGACCGAATACGAAGAAACGAAGAAGGGGGGAGCGATCCGCTTGGGTCACCCGCTCGCTCCGTTCTTGCACGGCTTCGTTCGTTACAAACTCGATCAGACCGAAATCAATCGCGACGACCAGTACGGCGACCCGACATTGTTCCCGACGCCGACGGATGCGGATCCGAACCCGCCCGGAAATCCGAACGGTCTCACTTCTTCGGCAACGTTCACGCTTGAATACGATAAGCGAAACGATCGCTTCGCTCCGACGGCCGGTGTTTACTCGAGCGCCTCGCTCGAATATGCGGGACTCGGCGGTGACAAGCGCTACACCAAGGGATTCTTTACGGGCCGTTGGTACAAGAAGATGATCTGGGAGCTCGTCTTCCGGAACAACCTCACTTACGGCTTCATTCGCTCAAATGATCCAAATGGTGAGCCGCCCTATAACGAACTGTTCCTCCTCGGCGGAGCGAACTCGCTGCGGGGTTACGATTGGTACACGATCGGTCGCCGGAAGTTCTCGCCCAAGCGCTACCAGTGTCTGACGGGAGCGCTCCCGGCCGAAAGATGTCCTCCGCAAGGATACAATCAATATCCGGCAGGCCAAGCGACGCGCGACCTCGCGACCGTGCCCTTCGGTGGCATGCAACAGCTCGTTTACAACGCCGAGATCGAGTTCCCGCTCATTTCGGAAGCCGGCATCAAGGGTGTTTTCTTCTACGATGTCGGATATGCTGATGACGTTTTGAAATATGAAGACCTCCGTTCCGACGTCGGCTTCGGCTTCCGTTGGTTCTCGCCGATCGGTCCGCTCCGCTTCGAGTGGGGTTTCCCGATTGGTCGACGTGAGGGTGAGGCCGCGACGAGCTTCCAGTTCGCGATTGGCTCGCCGTTCTAAGTTAAGTTCATGGGTTTAATGATGAAGGAGACAGGAATGAAGACAGCACAGTGGATCTTGGGCCTCGCGGTTTCCTCTATGGCCGTTACGGCCGGCGCGCAGGAAGCGACGAAAATCGGTTACGTGGATCTCCAAAAGGCGATCCAGGAAACTTCGACGGGCAAGAAGGCGAAGGGAGAACTCGAAAAAGAGTTCAACGCGAAAAAAGCCGAGCTCCAGAAGAAAGAAGCTGATCTCAAGAAAATGGCCGAAGATCTCGAGAAGAAAAAAGTCGCCCTCTCGGATGAGATGAAGGCGAAAAAGCAGCAGGAGCTTCAGGTCGAGATGATGAAGTTCCAGCGCGAAGTCACTGAGAGCCAACAGAACATCCAGAAAAAAGAGCGCGATCTCACTGAGCCGATTTTGAAGAAGCTTCAAGCTTCGCTCGACCAAGTCGCGAAGGCGAAGGGTCTGTCCGTCGTTCTCGAAAAGAGCGAGCAGAGCGTTCTCTGGGCCAAGAAAGACCTCGATCTGACGGATGAGCTCGTAAAAGAGTACGAGAAGTCGGCGAAGAAGTAATTTTTTAACTCGGCCTGATTCGGAGAAGTGACGATGACACAGGAGAAAGCACCGGTTCTGACGGCCGTCGAGATCTTGAAGCTCCTTCCGCACCGGTTCCCGTTTTTGCTCGTGGACCGCGTGGATGAGCTCTACAAGCCCGAGTCGGGCGCGCGCGTGGGTCGCAAGATTCGCGCGATCAAGAATGTGACGATCAATGAGCCATTCTTTCCGGGGCACTTCCCGCATCGTCCGGTCATGCCGGGCGTTTTGCAGATCGAAGCGATGGCGCAGGCCGCGGCAATTTCTTGCGTTGAACTCGATGGTCCGCGGATGGATGTCGCCATCGCGGCAGTGGATGGAGCGCGCTTTCGCAGGCCCGTCGTTCCCGGCGATACACTTGAGATCACGGCCGAGGTTCTCAAAGACCGCAATATGATGATGGTCATTCGTTGCGAAGCCCGCGTTCGCGGACAAGTCGTTTGCGAGGCGGAAATGATCGCGAAGATGTTCCCGCTCGCGACCGAGCAATGAGAGTTTAAGAAGGTAGGCGTTCCGTGAGCATTCATCCCTCCAGCGTGATTTCTAAAGATGCCGAGATCGGTGCAGGTGTCGTCATCGGTCCCTTTTGCGTGGTGAAAGGGAAAGCGAAGATCGGTGAAGGCACAATTCTCGAGTCGCACGTCAGTCTCGGCAATGAGTTCGGTGTCGTGGAGCTGGGGAAGAACAACATTATCGCCTCGGGTGCGGCCGTCGGCGGTCCACCCCAAGACTTGAGTTACAAGGGCGAGCCCACGCAGCTCATCATCGGCGACGGAAATACGATCCGTGAATTCGCGACTCTCAATTGCGGAACGGTGAAGGGCGGCGGCATCACGCGTGTGGGCAATGGTGGCCTGATCATGTCGTATGCTCACGTCGCGCATGATTGTCAGATTGGCGACCACTGCGTGATCGCGAACTCCACGCAGCTCGCGGGCCACGTGATCTTTGAGGATCACGTGAAGGTGAGTGGGATGTGCGCGTTCAATCAATTCGTCCGCGTCGGCAAGCACGCGTTCATCGCGGGCGACTCAGCGGTGAACAAGGACATCCTGCCGTTTACGATCGCTCAAGGAAAATACGCCGTGATGCGCGCGCCGAATTCGATCGGTATGGAACGCTCGGGCTATACTAAAGAAGAAGTCGACGCCGTGAAAGTCGCCGTTCGCATCATCACCAAGGGTGCCGGCACCATCGAAGAAGGAATCGCGCGAATTCAGAACGAGTGCGCGGAGACTCCGGCCATCGAATATTTCATTCAATTCATTCGGGCGTCAGTCGCGGGGCCTCGGGGCCTCGCCATCTGATCGGGGTGAGAACATGAGTAAAACAAAATGCGCCGTCGTCGGCGTCGGCTATTTGGGTCGCTTTCACGCACAGAAATATAAGGCGATCGAGGAAGTCGACCTCATCGGTGTTTGCGACGCGAGTCCTGAACGAGCCAAGCAAGTGGCCGACGAATTGAGTGTCGCCGCGTTCTCCGATTACAAGCAGCTCCTCGGGAAGGTGGAGGCCGTCACGATCGCCTCTACGACCCGCACGCATTACGAAGTGGCCAAATACTTTCTCGAAAACGGCGTGCACGTAAACGTCGAGAAACCCATGACCACGACTCTGGAAGAGGCGGCCGAACTCGTGCG
>SXSP01000457.1 GCA_005792225.1 Bdellovibrionales bacterium
CGTCGAGGTAGGTTTCATCAGCCACTCGCAAGAGGGCCCGATGCTCGCGCAAGGCTCTTACCAAAAGCTCCTGGCGCGCAGTCTTTACGAGGGGCTCATCAAGTTCAAAGAAACGGTGGACAACGAGGTCCCGGAAAAATTAAAGTCGCCGCTCACTCTCTAGACGCGGGACTTCCAAATGGTTCAAACTTCCTCTCAGAAACGGGTTGATGGCCGCAACCCTGAGCAGATTCGTCACGTCAAAATCACTCCGCACATCACCCGCTATGCCGAGGGCAGCGCGTTGATCGAGATGGGCGAAACGCGTGTTCTCTGCACGGCTTCCGTAGACCCCGGTGTACCCAAATGGCTTCAGGGAACCGACAAGGGTTGGGTCACCGCCGAATACGGCATGCTTCCCCGCTCGACCCACACCCGAATGAACCGCGAAAAAGCGGCGTCCAGCGGTCGTACCCAAGAAATCTCGCGCCTCATCGCGCGCTCGCTTCGCGCGGCGGTTGACCTAAAGGCACTCGGCGAACGCCAAATTACCGTCGACTGCGACGTCATCCAAGCCGATGGCGGGACGCGAACGGCCGCGATCACCGGCGGATTTGTGGCGCTCGCCCTCGCGATCGGAAAGTTGAAGCTCGCGGGCCTCATCTCGGGTCAACCTTTGAAAGATTATGTTGCGGCGGTGAGTGTCGGTCTCGGCGGAGGCCAAGCCCTCTTGGATCTGTGTTACGACGAAGACTCGCGCATCGGCACGGATATGAATTTCGTGATGACCGGTGGTGGAAGTTTCGTCGAAATCCAGGGCACCGCCGAATCAGAGCCCTTCACCCGTGAAGAGATGGCGAGAATGACGGATCTTGCCGAACAAGGCTGCCGCGACCTCTTCGCCGCGCAAGCCGAGATCGTTGGCCAACTCATCCCCTTGAGGTAATCGAATGGAACTTTGGATCGCCACCAGCAACAACGGCAAACTCAACGAATTTAAAATGCTCCTGAACGTGGCCGTGATGGAGAAGTTCCTCGAAATCCACGCTCAGAGCGAACTCCCCGTTTTCTCGCAGCCGCCGGAGAACGGCGATTCCTTTCTCGCCAATGCCCGCATCAAGGCGCGCGCATTGAAAGCGGTGAAACCCGGTACGTGGGTGATGGGCGAAGATTCGGGCCTCATGGTGAATGGCTTAAATGGTCTGCCGGGAATCCACTCAGCTCGCTACGCGGGCCCAAAAGCATCGGACCCCGAGAACGTCGCGAAGCTCTTGAAGATGATGACCTTGCGCCCGATGGCCAATCGCAAAGCTCAGTTCGTCAGCGTCATCGTTGCGTTTGATCCTCAAGGGGTCGAACACATCTACGAGGGCAAACTCGAAGGTGAAATCGCCAAGGCGCAAAGGGGTTCAACCGGATTCGGCTACGACAACGTCTTTGTTCCCGACGGCGAACAGAAAACCTTGGCGGAGTTGGGTTTAGCCCACAAGAACAAGATTTCTCACCGCGCAAAGGCCGTCCTCGGCCTCACCGCGGATTTGATGAAGTCTTAAGCGGAGAGCTCGCGATCCGAGCGATAGACGCGGATCTGATCCAAAGAGCCGTAGATCTCAAAGTGACGTTTCGTTCTCTCCTGGCATGAAATGAGCGCGAAGCTTCCGCCGCTCTTCGCGAGCTCGTTCGCCGCGTCCACGCAACCCTTGATCGTCGGGAGACTCAAGAATCGATTGTGTTTGAGATCGAGAGCAATTCGCTTGCGTCCTTCACTCATGCACGCCCGAATTTCCTTAAGCAGATCCTCTTGGTTGAAAGAATCGACCCTCGCCTTGACAGCAATCACGTGCCAGTCGTTCTCGAGCCGCGCCTCGGATGATGTGTGAACAGAGTTCAATTCGCTCATGTCTCTATTATTTTTCGTCGACGCAAATCTCGTCAACGCGACGAGACTCGGCGATGGTCACGTTTCCCGACCTGCGACCAAGCCAGAAAACGACTAGAAATTCGTGTGAGCTTTGATGGACTTTCGTCGGGGAGTACGTTACATCCGAGTTCCATATCTCCTTGAAATTTGAACAAGATGGCCTCGTTCTCGGGCTCTTTCGCAGGTCCTCGGCAAGGACCAAAGGAAGTCGGATGCAGAGTCTCAAGATTTTCTCGGGCAACTCGAACAAGGGTTTCGCATCTCTGGTCGCCCGCGAGGCAGGTGTGGAACTCGGATTCTGCGAAATGAATCGCTTCGCCGACGGCGAAATCCAAGTCGAGATTCATGAGAGCGTTCGCGGTGATAGCGTCTTCGTTGTGCAGAGCACCTGCCCGCCGGTGAACGAGAACTACATGGAGCTCTTTCTCCTCCTCGACGCCCTCAAGCGCGCCTCGGCCCACGAAATTACCGCGGTCATCCCCTACTTCGGGTACGCACGGCAGGACCGCAAAGTCGCGCCGAGAGCGCCCATCTCCGCGAAATGTATGGCAGATCTCCTGACTTCCGCGGGCGCGACGCGAGTCGTTTGCGTCGACCTTCACGCCGCGCAGATCCAGGGGTTCTTCAACGTACCGGTGGATCACCTCTTCGGGATTCCGACGATGGCCCGCGCCTGGCGCGAACGCTACGGCTCGGGCGAAGAGTTCGTCGCCGTCAGCCCCGATGCCGGAGGGGTGGAGAGAACCCGCGCATTCGCCAAGCGGATCGAGTGCCCGATCGCCATCATCGACAAACGCCGCTCGAAGCCCAATGAGGCCCGCGCCCTCCACCTGATCGGCGACGTGCGCGATAAGACGGCGATTATCGTCGACGATATGATAGACACGGCCGGAACACTCACCCAAGCAGTTGACAGCCTGCTCACCAATGGGGCAAAGAAAGTCTTTGCGGTTTCGACGCACGCTGTCCTTTCCGGTCCCGCCATCAGTCGCCTGACTGAGAGCGGAATCTCGAAAGTTTTGGTGACTGACACCATTCCCTTGAGCCAACAGGCTCAAGCCTGCGGAAAGATTGAAACCATTTCGGTCGCGCCCCTGGTGGCCGAGGCGATCCGGCGGATTTATGGAAATGCATCCGTCAGCTCGCTCTTTGATTAACGGTCCTTATCACTCAATATCGGATTCTGTAGGTTTAGACCGAGGGGATCCAGAAAGCGTTACAAATGAAAAGCAATGAAAGAGTTGAGATTCCCGTAAGCGCACGCACATCGGGCAAGCACCACTCGCGCCAGGCTCGCAGCCAGGGCCGCGTTCCCGCGACTGTTTACGGTCCGAAGACCGAGCCGATCAACGTTTTGGCCGACGAACTCGTTGTTCGTAAATATCAAGGCCGCAAATTCGAATCGACCATCTTCAATCTGAAGAGCGACGACTCGAAACTCAACTCAATCTCCGTGATCCTCCGTGACGTTCAGGTTCACCCTGTCACACGTCGCCCGATCCACGTTGATTTCTACGCTCCGGATATGACGAAGCCCGTTCGCGTCAACGTCGAGCTCCGTCTCGAAGGTAAAGCCGTCGGTCTCTCCGAGGGCGGTCTCCTCGAGCACTTGCTCCGCGACATCGAAATCGAAGTTCTCCCGCTCGAAATCCCCGAGTTCATCTCGGCTGATGTTTCGAACCTCGGTCTTGGCGACGCTCTTCACGTTTCTGACGTTCAAGTTCCCGCGGGCGTAAAAGTCATCTCGCTCCCGACTCTCACGATCGCGACTGTCGCGGTTCCGAAAGAGGAAACTGCAACTCCTGCGGCGACTGCGGAAGCAGCTCCGGCAGCGGGTGCGGCGGCTCCGGCAGCGGGCGCGGCGGCAGCTCCGGCGAAGAAGTAATTTTCCCGGCGCTGACAGAAAGCGTTCGCTCGAAAGGCTCCCCTCGGGGAGCCTTTCTTGTTATAAGGGTTGGCATCATTAACGGGGGAATCGAAACGTGTGGCTCGTCGCTGGCCTGGGCAATCCTGGCGGAAAATACGCACTCACTCGGCATAACGTCGGCTTCATGGCGCTTGATGCGTATGCAACGTCGATCGGTGGCCCGAGGTGGAAAGAAGAACGCCAAGCCTTCGTGACCCGTTTCAAGATGGAAGACGTTGAAGTCTTGTTCGCGAAGCCCCAGACGTTCATGAATAAATCGGGCGAGTCGGTCCGCGCGTTGATGGATTACTACAAGATTCCGATCGAAAATTTGATCGTGGTCCACGACGAGATCGACATCGGCTTCGGCGCGATCAAGATTCATAAAAATCGAGGGCCCGGCGGGCACAACGGAATCAAGAGTTTAAACGAGCAGCTCGGAACGCAAGACTACGTGCGCCTGAAACTCGGCGTGGGTCGTCCTGCGAATCCGAAGATGGACGTGGCGGCTTACGTTCTCCAGGCATTCTCGAACGAAGAAGAAGCGCACCTCCATGACTTCTTAGGAGTCGCGGGCGACGCGATCGAATCGTTGATTTTTGATGGGTTGTCGAAGGCGGCGACCAAATTTACTCGGGGTCCCGTCGGCGCCCCGACACAGGCACAGGAATCTTAAAGAGGAACTCATATGGCATTACAGGTTGGCATTGTCGGACTCCCGAACGTTGGAAAATCAACTTTGTTTAACGCGCTCACCGCCGCCAAGGCGGAAGCGGCAAACTATCCGTTCTGCACGATCGATC
>SXSP01000458.1 GCA_005792225.1 Bdellovibrionales bacterium
AAGATTTTTGCTTCGAAAGGCCACATGCACATGAGACAGAGTGATCGACGTTCTTTGTCGGTATTCGCCGGTAAACTCGCAGCAGTCACAACCTTGGCAACAGGTTTCGCGTTCAACGCGGCAGCCGCGACATTAACGTGTCCGAACATCGATAAGATTCAGCAAGTCTTCGTCAATCAGCACATTCTTTCGAAAGAAGCTGACGGCGCTCTTGAGAGCCGAGTGGTGGATCAATATATCAAGCGTCTTGATGGCTCGAAAATTTATCTCCTCGACAGCGACGTCACCGACATCAAGAAAAACATGAAGGGCATTTTCGCGCAGCTGAAGAAGGGCGACTGCTCAACACTCGATAAGACTCAAGATCTCTTCGTGAAGAGAGTCACTGAGCGCGCGGATTACGCGAAGAAAACTTTGAGCGCGAAGGGTTACAAGTACGATCCGAAGACCGAGCTCAAGCTCGATCCGGATGCTCGCGAGTTTCCGAAGACGAAAGCGGAAGCCGATACCTTCCAGGCAAAGTATCTTCAGTTTCAAATTTCAAACTACCTCGCGACCGGCATGAAGCAAGCTGAGGCGCAGGAGAAGGTCATCCGTAACTACGAGCGCGTGGTTGAGCGCGTGAAGAAGACCTCTAAAGAAGATCTCTACTCGGGATATCTTGATTCGTTTGGTCGCGGTCAGGATCCGCACTCGAGCTACTTCTCTCGCGATGTCCTTGAGGACTTCGAAATTCAAATGGGACTCTCGCTCGAAGGTATCGGAGCGACTCTCAGTTCGCAGGACGGCTTCACGGTCATCGAGCAACTGATCGATGGCGGCTCCGCGAAAGCTTCGGGGCTTCTTCAGCCGCAAGATAAAATCGTAGCTGTCGGTCAATTCGAGTCGGGCGGTAAAGTGGGACCGATGGAGAACGTCGTCGAAGAAGATCTTCGTGACGTTGTCCGTAAGATTCGTGGGCCTAAGGGGACAAAGGTGCGTCTCCAAATTCTTCGCAAGAAAACGGATGGCGGAAACGAGCGCTTCATCGCCGATCTCACGCGCGACAAAATCAAGCTCGAGGATGATGCGGCGTCGGTCCACTACATCGAGCGCGACGTCAACGGCGAGAAGAAGAAGGTCGCGATTCTTGATCTTCCTTCGTTCTACGCAGACGCCCGTCGCGGCGGGCGTTCGAGCGCCCAGGACATGAAAAATCTTTTGAAAGACGTGAAGACTAAGGGCGCCGATGCGCTCGTGCTGGATCTCGCGAATAATGGTGGCGGATCTCTTGATGACGCCGTCAAGATCGCGGGCCTCTTCTTCAAAACTGGAAATGTCGTGAAGCAATCGTCGCGGGACGCTTCGCAGCCCGAACTCGCGCTCGACGATCGTGATGCGGCGGTGGATTGGGATGGCCCGATGGTCGTTCTCACGAGCCGTGTTTCCGCGAGCGCTTCGGAGATCGTCGCGGGCACTCTGAAAGACTACAACCGCGCGGTCATCGTCGGTGGCGACCATACGTTCGGTAAGGGCAGTGTTCAGTCGGTCGTTCCGCTTCCTCCCGGCCTTGGTGCCGTGAAGGTGACGGTCGGAATGTTCTTTACGCCGGGTGGCTTCTCGACTCAGCATCGCGGCGTTGATGCTGACATCGTTTTGCCCGGTCCCTATTCGACGGAAGAGTTTGGCGAGAAGCATCTCGATTACTCACTTCCCGAGAAGCAGATCAAAGCATTTATTTCGCCCGAGGCCTTCGTTACGAACGGCGTGGGTTCTTGGAAGAAGGTTGAACCGACCGTCGTCACTCAGTTGAAGGCACGTTCTGAAGCGCGTGTTGCAAAAAACACGGACTTCCAGAAAATCGAAACCGAGATGAAGAAGGCGAAAGAAAAGGGCAAGATCATCAAGCTCTCCGACGCTTTGAAAGACACAAAGGAAAAAAAGGGCGAAGCGGATCAGAAGAAGAACCTGAATAAGGAAGGCAAAGTCGCCGAGTACCTCAAGCGCGCCGATGTTCAAGAGGCGGCCAATGTCGCTGCCGATCTCCTGGCGCTCCAGCGCGGGATTGTTCTGACTGACGCGTCCTTGAAGGCGACGACCGAGTCGAATGCCGCGAATCCGGCGGCCGAGCCGGCTCGCAAAACTCGCTGATCGTTTCTGCTGAAGTTTTTAAAATCAAGACGCCCTCGGGATCGCTTCCGAGGGCGTTTTCTTTTCTGGGGCCCGGCCTGAATTGACATTCCCGAGACCGCCCGGTAGCCAATATGAACAGATCATTTCAGGCGAACGCCATGGGAAGTGGACATGAGAAAAAATGTTTCTGCGAAGACCGTTTCGAAGGCGGTCTCGAAGGTCGTGTCGAAGATTACGCCCAAGGGCGCGAAACGAGGGGCGGCTCCGAAGGCTGAGTCGAAGTCGTCAGCGAAGGCCTCCTCCGGTATCTCCATTTCGTCGAAGCTCACGCTCCCGAAAGAGCTTCAGTTGAACATGCTCGATTTGATGATCAAATCGCGCGTTCTTGAAGAGCGACTGATCAAGATTTATCGAGCCGGTGAGTCGTATTTCTGGATTGGTGGTCCCGGGGAAGAGGCGTTCGGGGTTCCGCTCGGTCTTCTGACCCACAAGGGTCATGGACCCGAGTACGATTATCTTCATCTCCACTACCGTGCGACGCCGACCATGGTGGCGCTCGGTATGCCGATGATCGATTCCATTCGCCTGATGATGAATCGTGCGACCGATCCCTCCACGGGTGGTCGCAATTTCTGTAACCATTACTGCTTCCCTCAGTGGAACGTGACGCCCGTCTCTTCTCCCATTGAAGTTCAGTACGGAATGGCTCTGGGTACGGCCATGGCTCAGCGGCGTCGCAATTCAAAGGGCATCACGATCGTCAGCGGCGGAGATGCGGGAACGGCCGAGGGTGATTTCGCCAGCTGCTTGGTTTGGGCGAGCCGGCCTGGGCGTGAGCTTCCGATTTTCATCACGGTTCAGAACAACAAGTGGGGAATCTCGACCAACTTCGACTCCCAACACGGTGAGAAACACATCGCGGATCGCGGTAAGGCTTTCGGCATTCGCACGGCCGTCGTGAATGGGAACGATCCCATTGAAACGTATCTCTCGATGCAGGCGGAGATGGACTACATCCGTAAAACCGGAAAGCCTGTTTTGGCGGAATTCCGCGTGTCTCGTCTTTACGGCCACTCTTCGGCATCAGGCGCGAATCGGGAAGCCGATATTTGCCCCATCGAGGCATTTGAAAAGCGCGTGGTGGACGCCAAAGCAATCACCACGGCTGATGTGAAGGCCATCTGGAAGCGCTACGAAGAGGAATCCAAACAGGCCACCGAGCAAGCGCGCGGGGAGCCTGCGCCAGCTCGCGAGAGTATTTGGGATAACATCTACGTCGGAAATGAAAACGCCGATTGGAGGAAGTTCTAATGGCTAACATGGCACAGGCCATCCGCATGGCCCTACACGTCGGCGAGAGTCGTGTGAACGTCACCGAAATTTTCGGGCACGATGTGGGCGCGCCGCTCGGTGGGGGTTTCACGGCGACTCAAGGTTTGAAGACGGCTTGGAACACGCCGCTCGACGAACGCGGCATTATTTCGACGGCGATGGGCTTGGGCTTGGCCGGTGATCGCTGCGTCGCTGAGATTCAGTTTTGCGACTACATTTTCAATACGATTGATTTAATGAAAATCGCCGGCAACACGCTTTGGGTGTCGAACGGCAACTACAACATGCCGATCGTCGTGATGACTCCCGTTGGTGCGGGCATTCGCGGTTCGGTTTACCACAGCCACAGCTTTGACTCGTGGGCCACCCGCCTTCCGGGCTGGAAGGTCGTCATGCCGTCGACGCCGCTCGATGCGTATGGCCTCATGATCTCGGCGATCAAAGATCCGAACCCGGTTTTGTTCTTGAAGCCGAAGGCCCTCATGCGCGTGCGGGGCGAAGAGTTGATTCCGGGAGAGCCGAACGACGAAAAACAGCTGAAGAGCATGATCGACGCTCCGATCGGCGATCGATCGAAGTGGACGCCGAAGTGGCCGAAGCTCGAAGAGTACGAAGTCGAAATCGGAAAGGGAAAAATCACCCGCGAGGGCGATCGGGCGACGATCGTCTCCTACGGTCGAACACTTCTTCTCTGCAATAAAGTTGCGGATCTGCTGCGTGAGGAGGGGACGGCCGTCGAAGTCATCGATCTTCGCTCGCTTTACCCATACGATTGGCAGATGGTGAAAGCTTCGATTCAGAAAACGGGTCGAGTGTTGTTCGTAAACGAGGACACCGAAGTGACGAACTTCGGTGAGCACCTCGCATATCGCGCGACGACTGAACTCTTTTACGAGTTGATGGCACGTCCCCGCGTTTTGGCCGGAAAAAATCTCCCAGGCATCGGTTTGCACCCGAACCTTGAAGAGAATTCGGTGCCGCATCTAGAAGACATCATGCACGAAACGCGCGAGCTCTTGGCTGAGATTCCCTGACCATGGCGAAAAAGAAGAAGACCAAAACAGAGTCGATTCCGTTTGATAAATATTCCTACTACAAACGCGCGGTTCAGGCGCCGGATACGGATGTTGAGTTTCTGAGAGATACGTATAAAGAACTTCGCGGTTCAGCGCCGGAAGTTTTGCGTGAAGATTTTTGCGGGACTTTCAGCATCTGCTGCGAATGGGTGAAGCTCGGGCCCAAGTACCGCGCGCACGGAATCGACCTCGATTATGAGCCGATCCAGTACGGCCTTACGCACTACGCTCCCCAATTGTCGAAATCACAGCGGGAGCGACTGACGATTCACCAAGAAAACGTTTTGAATCCGGGATTACCGAAAGCCGATGTCATCGCGGCGATGAACTTCTCGCATTACATCTTTAAAGAACGTTCGATGATGAAGTCGTACTTCCACAACTGCCTTCAGACGCTGAACGACGGCGGCATTCTCGTGGCGGATTCATTCGGCGGAAGCCAATGCGGCGAAGCCAACGAGGAGACGACAAAACATAAAGGGTTTACGTACTATTGGGATCAGGAAAACTTTGATCCCGTGACGAATTTCGCTCAGTTTCACATCCATTTCAAAGTTGATGGGCAAAAGAAAATGGAGCGCGTCTTCAGTTACGATTGGCGCATGTGGAGCCTTCCGGAGCTTCGCGAGATGATGCTTGAAGTGGGTTTTAAAAAAACGCACGTGTACTGGGAAGGCACCACCCGCTCGGGAGAAGGAAATGGAATTTTCCGGCCCGTTGAAAAGGGTGAGGAGTGCCAGGCCTGGATCGCGTACGTGATCGGCGAGAAGTAAAACTTCATGGCGGCGCGAACGAG
>SXSP01000459.1 GCA_005792225.1 Bdellovibrionales bacterium
ATGTGATTCGTCTCAAAGAGGCCCATGGAGCCTGATCGGCAGCCATGGGCGCGAGCTTGACGGAAAACTCAGCGAACGCAGATGCGCGTGTTAGCGGCGCCAAAACGCTTCACGATCGAGAAGAGAGTGGCGGCATTCGCGCGTGAAACTCTCACGCAGCCGTGCGATGCCGGTCGACCTAGACGCCCTTCTTCGGTCGTGCCGTGAATCGCGTAGCCGCCGTAAAAGAACATCGAATGCGGCATGGGAGCGTTGTTGTACTTACTCGAGTAGTGCATGCGCGCCAAACGCGGGCGAATAAAGCAACCGCGCTTCGTGGAATATCCCGCACGACCCGACGAAATGCGAGTCGTGAACCCACCTCCGGGATACGAGATCGAGAGCGACTGTTTCGCGAGGCTCACGTTGATGGAAACAACGGAGTTCGTCGTTGTCCAGAGGTTGGAGTCCTCAACTTCAATCATGTCACCATCCATTCCAGGATAGATGCCGAGGGCGCTTTCGATTTGCTCGGGAGTCATCTGGTCCATGACTTGGATGTCGTTCTCGAGATCAGCGAAGATGTCAGGCGGCTCACTGATAGTGGGAGCTTCGGGTGAGGCGACGGCCGAAAAAGAAAAGAAGAGGAGTGCGAGAGCTAAGGTTTTCATTTGGTGTCCCTGTTGAGCGTTTACGAAATAAATCGTTCACGGAGTTATACAGGGACGCAGTTGGAGCATGACCAAAGTTTCGGATCAACGTTCGATTGAACTCGTGAACATACGGTCACGCTCGCAGCCGTGAATTATAGAATTTTGCAAATCTCAGAAGTTCAGCTGGCTCGTCTTCTCTCGCAGATATTCCAGAACCGAGCGGATTTGCTTCGTAGGCTCTTTCTCGTGGTAATAGGCGTAAATCTTAACACTCACGTCTGGCAGGTCGCCAAGCGAAACGAGATCACCCTTCTGCAACTCTTTTTGAACAATCGCCTTCGGGAGAATCGCGTAGCAGAGGCCATCGAGAACCGCGTGCTTCATGATTCCGGTATCGTCGACTTCGCCGATCACCGTCGGTTTAAAGCCTGCGCGGTAGAAGTACTGATCAACTTCCCAGCGGACGCCCGCATACACCGTATAGTGAATGAAAGGAATCGTGCGCAGATCAGCCGGGAGGGTGACAACCTTTGGTTGCAACTTCGGGCTCGCGACGAGCGCATAGCGCGGCTGCTGGATGATTTCGCGTTTGATGCCTTTTGATTCTTTGATCTCGCGATCGGTGAGAACGACGTCGAGAGAATAGTTGAAGAGGTCATCGGCGAGGGTTGAGAGTTCTCCCACACGTAAGCGGATCTTCGTGGACTCATCTTTAAAGAGCGGCATGAAGACGTTTCGCTCAAACAATTCGGTCACCGAGTTGTTCACACCGATTTCGATCGGTGTGCCCGCGAGATCCGTGGTTCCGCGAAGGGTTCGTTTCAGGCGTTCGCCGGCGGTGAAAATCGTTCGAGCGAACTGGTAGGCGGTTTGACCATGATCTGTCAGCTCGAGCTTTCCGCGCCCGCGACGGAAGAGGCTCTTGCCGAAATACTCCTCAAGCTCAGCAATCTGCTCGCTCACCGTCGAAGGCGAGAGCCGGAGGGTCTCGGCCGCGGACTTCAGATTGCCCGTGTTCACGGCCGTGTAGAAGTAGAGGAGGTGATTGTAATTGAGGCCCATGGTCTTTCGTCCTAGCAGATCGAAAAACCCGAACCGGAGAATCGGATTTATCTGATCCAGTAAATCAGTTTACGCGTGCTAAATTCGGTTCATGCCTACCACGCATTTGCCATCCACTCGAGTTCTCATCGCCACGAGTGACGGGACACTTTGCATATCAAACTCACGAGTCGTCAAGCGACGAGCGGATGAAGTTATCTCGATCCTAGGCGCGTCGTCTTTCGTCGAGCTCGCGACTCAACTCCCAGACTCTAATCGAATTCCGATTACAGGGACGTTAAAAGAAAGTGGTGAAAGCTTCAGCGGCTTCGCGACTCGAATGTCGAATCTCGGCGGCGCCGTTGTGATCGAAATCACGCATCCCGTGGTCGATCTTGAAGCTCCAGTCAAAATGATGGTCGAGCAGGCCGAGAAACTTTTGCTGGAAACGAATCAAAACGAGCGCCGCGAATTGACGAGGGACATTATCCGGATCGGGCGCGTATTTGAAGAGCTCTTGATAAAATCCAAATAATTTATATTTTCAGCGAATCGGCGCGCCGATTCCGTACTTTTGTGGAGCACGGTCGTAGGCTGCCTGCGCTTCCGCAAGCCAACCGCGGAGGTTACCCTGGCGAGTGGCGTCCGCGGGGTGGGTCGACATAAATTCCGGTGGCGCGGCTCCGCCCTTGGCCGCGTTCATGCGTTGCCATAGTTGAATGGATTCCGAGGGATCGTAGCCGGCTTTGGCCATGAAGATCTGACCCACCTTATCGGCTTCAGTTTCATCTCCCCGCGAGAACTTGCGATCGAAGAATGTAATGGCTAAGCCTGCCGCGGCACCGCCGAGACCGGTGAGCAAACGACATTGCTCGGTTTTGCAGAGGAGCTGGCCGCCGATCACGGTCGCACCTCCGATCACTAAACCCGCGAGGTTCTGATTGATGGCGCGCGCGTATCTCTGCATGCCGTGACGTTCGGTTGCGTGCGCGACCTCGTGGCCCATCACCGCGGCGAGGGCGCCTTCGGTTTTGAGAACGGGCATGATGCCCGTGTAAACCGCCATCTTACCGCCGGGCATGCACCACGCGTTCACTTCGGGGCTGTCGATCAAGATGACTTCCCACTGGAAGGGTTCACCCGAGGCGGCGGCGATGCGATTCGCCACCCGTTGCACCATCTCGGTCCACTCGCGATTGGTAGATCGCTTTGATTTAGCTTTGACTTCCGCGTAGGCTTTCGCGGCTTCGGCGTTGACATCGGCTTCACTGGGTTCTCCGACGGGGGAGCCCGCGCAGCCGAGTTGGTTGGAGAGAACGAAAATCAACAAGAAGAAGATCGCGATGAGTCTTTTCATGCCCCGAGAATAAACATTTTTCGGGGCATGATTCAATCGACTTATCGA
>SXSP01000460.1 GCA_005792225.1 Bdellovibrionales bacterium
AACTGAAGTGATTGAGCTCTTTTCCCGATCTTAACAAGATGAAGAGCTGCACTTTCGTCCAGCGCTGGGCTTTGATGCTCGCACTCACCGGATTGACGCCGTTCTACCAGAACTGTGCGTTCTCAAGCCGGAGTTCGGGTGTCTCCACCGACGCCTACTCGTCGAATGGCAATAACGTCGACTTGGGTGGCCTCTACGTTCATCCGAAATCCGAAGGCCTTTGTCCCGACGGCGATATCAACGAAATGAAGATCCGGTACGAGAGCGGCGTCCCCGTCTTGATTCGAGACAAATGTACCGATCTCTCCGTGGAAGAGCAGCTCCAAGTTCGGGTCGACGCCGATCCGAGTGACTCATCTTTTATTGTTTATAACGGCGCGATCTTCGTTGATTCGCACTCGTTCTTCCGCGAGAGCGCCGTCGACAGAACGGGCGCCGTTTATTCCATCGCAACTCAGATTTCCCTCTCGAATCGAGAGAAGTTCACGTTCGTGGCAAAGATAGATCCCCAAGGTGCTCGCGTTTGGACCAAGCGGCTCCGCACGGATCAGACGCAAGAACTCACTTCGATCCGGGTCTTAAAGTCGGGAAATGTTCTCCTCGCGGGTCGTGCCGAAATCGAAGCTACGAGCTGGGGCTTAATCGTTGTTCTCGCCCCCGACGGTCAAACTTTTTGGGCGAGGGCCTTTGCGAGTGCTCCAGCAACCGTCCCCGTCTTCAGCGACGCTGACGCAGACTCGGCGGGGAATATTTATGTTACAGGAGAACTCCGCAGCACGAAGGGTCTCCCGACCGAGAGCTTTGTCATGAAGTTGAATCCCAAAGGTGAGGTGCTCTGGCAAACGGCTCTCGCGAGCGAGAACGGGTGGCTCAACAAAATTCGCGTTTCCATTGATGGCCTCGACGTCTACGCAGCGGGAAATCTAGCGGGCAACGGCCAAACTCCCGGTGGCGTTCTTAAACTCGCCTCAATAAACGGCACTCTCGTTTGGTCGCGAGTTTTTCCCTCCGTTGTCTATGCTCTTCGAGAGGCTCACGACGGCGGAGTCACCTTCGCTGGCGCTCACGCGCAATCGAATATGAATATCATCGCGAAGCTAACTCCATCCGCAACGCTTGCGTTCGCGACGCAATTTCAGTCAGCCGGTGATAGTTTGAGTTCCGTTCGCGGCCTCACCGAGCGCCCTGACGGATCTTATCTGGCAAGCGGAGTCGCGCTCCGGTCTACGATTGGTCTCGTCGGTACGGTTTCAAGCCTCACGGCTCAAGGTTCACTTGAATGGAGTTTTCAGTATCGACGAACTGGATACGATGCGTTCCAGAGTGGACACACCGATTTGGTGAATGGAAAAGCGTGGATTGCCGCACTCACTTCGACGCCTGATGGGCAGCAACTCGGATCTCTTCTTCAAATTGAAGACTCCTCGGAACAAACGAGGTGCCGCCTCTGTACAATTCAGAGCGATCTATCGAGCACCTCGATGGACCTGCCGTCGAAGGCCGGTCCCAAGCCTCGAGCGGTTCAACTCTTTTCGTCGGTCCCGATCTTTCTGGAGCTCGGGACTTTTCAAATCAAGCCGGAGATTCGTTAACGCTTCGTCAGCGGAAACGCGAGAAAGCTAAAATGGTAGACGGTGTCGGGTGAGGGGTGCGCCTCGGTCAGTTGGACGATGCGTTCTCGAGCCTCTTCGAGAATTCGCCTTGCTTCATGCACCTTCTCTGCGGGAATTGCGCAGGTATGGGCACTGATATCGCCCTCCTCGTTCGCGGCATTATCGATGGAGTCGCAAGCGAGTGAAAGCATCTCCTTATAGAAGCGCGAGAGAGCCGGCTTGAGAGAGGCGACTTTCCCCAAAATCTTTTTCGTTGAACGCTGACTTCTCGAATATCTCTCATCGCTGACTTCGATGAAGCCATGGGCGGTCAGGAAATCGAGTCCCTTTCGAATCTGCGCGAGCGAAACCTTCGTCTTCAGCTTGCTCCGAATCCAACGAGGATCGGGTTTAAAGTCAGGAAGGGCCGCGAGCTCACGAATCACGACATAATGCCAATTGCTCAAATAATGATAAGTCTCGATCTCGAGGGGATTCATTTCGCGGTCTTCGCGAAAATTCTCGATTTTCTTGAGTGCTTCGAGACGTATTTCCTGGTCAGAGCTCTCTACGACGGTTCTTAACCAGCCGAGATACATCTGCTCCGACTGACTGAGTCCCAAATGCGGAAGCAATTTTGCAAGTTGCCCCTCGGACAAAGTTCTCTCACCCGAAATGATCATCGAGAGATAACTCTCCGAGACGCCGCTGTCTTTTGCGAGTTTACGCACCGAGAACTGGGCGACACTTTCCTTTAAGAATCTAAGCCATGACAGGAGGAAGGCGCGATAGTCATGAAAGTTGTAGATGTCAGGTCTCAACAATGGGGTTTCCATATTTCTCCTGGCGATTCTCCATTCGCCGTAAAGAATTAAATAAAAAAGAGCGGCGCGCCCTAGGGCTTCTCGGGCCGGAGCGCGCCGCCGGCGGGGATACGCCTGCGAAGGCGTGCGGGACAGAACTAAAAAATTTTCCTCCTCATTCCAAACCCACTGTTCAAGAAATCACTGACCAAAAGCCTCAGAACAATTGAACTGGACACTGTTGTATACGCACTGGCTCATGATGACGCCGATGGTGATCGCAACATTGTCGGGATTGATGTTCTTCACGTAAACGCGCTTCTCGGTTTCACCCGGAGCGAAATCAGCCACACCTGTCGTCGGTACGTAATGGTAATTGGGTCGACCGAAGATCGGCTTACCTGCCGGAGGCGTCTGCGTGTAGAGAGTATCGTTCGTCCGCCAATTGAAGACGAATCGATGCGGATATGCCTTCTCCAAACGGAAGATCACTAAGCAATCCGTTCCGCGTTGGCACGCGGGCCCGATGAACTTCACGTGCGCGATTTCGCGAACGGGATCCGCTCCCGGATCGTCGTCTCCATCAGGATGACCATCGACCGGAATTTCCCCCGTGCCGTCACCGCCTCCTGCACCCGGCACATTTCCGCCGGCATCGTCACCGCCAGGACCCGGAGGCGGAGTGTTGCCTCCAGCCGGATTACCTTCTTTGATAGGGCTTCCGCTGGCTTCGGGGGACTGAGAAAATTCCGCGGGGGCGCAGTTTGCGAGAAGTGCAAGCGCAACGACGAGAACCAACGAGACAGAAAACTGGCGCGGGCCGTCCTTGCTGATCATTGCCTTCCCCCAAGTCCGTGAGTGAGAGGCGGACTCCGACAACGAATCCACCGATCTTGTTTACCGCCTCACGAACGTGCAGGAATGGCAGCTAACTTGAATCCAAGTTAAGTTGTCCTCGCAAAACTGGAAATGGGCTATTTTCTGACAGGGCCGTAAGAGAGATCGACGCTTCGATCAATTTCCAAGAAATTTCGCTGACGAAGCGAGCCTCATCTCGCGACAAAAAAATCGATCAACCGCGGCTCAACCGCATCACCATGAGACGACCGTCAAAAAGATCGCCACCCCAAAAGATGATCTCAGCCACTTCCACATCTCGGGGCGTCTCTCCCCGATGTCGAAGTGGGTTCCGTCAAATTCCTGGTGCGTGAATCGCGCACCAAGCCGTTTCAGAACATCGGCGATCTGGCGGGTGCCGAATTGCAAATGAAACTGATCCCGCGTTCCCGCGTCGAGGTAAATGGATTTTATTTTCATCACGTTTGATGCTCGGTCGGCCAGGAAAACCACCGGATCGTGCCGTTTCCACTTTTGCCAGACTTCAGAAATGAGAACTCCCGTGCGCAAATTGACGGGAAAATCAACGTCGCCCCTTCCATCGGAGGCGTAACAAAGCCCCATCGCGATGGCGTTGAGAACGACGTGCGAATCCTTTCTCCTCGTGAGCCTTCCACTCTCGAGTTCCGCATGCACACCCCGTACACCGCCCATTTTTTCGATCACGGGAAGGGCCGTCCAGATTTCACCAAGCAAGCTCGCCTCGAAAAAACTGTCGGGCGCGATGGCAGCCGCCAGACCAAAAATCTCGGGATGAGCGCTCGCAAGATGAAGCGCTCCGTACCCCCCGCTACTGCCACCCGCTACGCACCACTGCTCTGGCCTCGGCGAGACTCTGAAGTTTTCCCGAACGGCACCCACGAGATCGATCGCGATGAAATCCTCATATCGGCCCATCCCCGCGCTGTTGATGAACTGCGATCCACCCCACGAGGTCATCGCGTCACAAAACACGTAAACAGCATCGGGGGCTTCACCGCGGGCGCGGCATCGATCGATCACTTGCGGCGTGTTGGCTTCGAACGTCTTCACGTTAAATGAGTTCGGTCCGTTTCCCGTAAAGCCCGAGAGAACGAAAACCACCGGCCAACCGTCGGCGGGAACATCCCCGCGCGGCACCAAAACGGGATTGTAGCGAATCGGCGAATCACCGAGAGGATTATCCTGAAGAGCCGCGCTTTCGATGACGAGCGTTTGGACGTTAAAAAATGAAAGGGAGGTGAACTCCAAACCTGCACGAACTTGAATGGGTGGTGACTGCGATTTCGACATTCCCGAATTTGAAATCGCGTCACTCCAAAAGACAAGCCCGAAACAGATTTTTAGAAAGCGGATCAGTGCAATTTACGAGTAAACAGAGCGTGAACGCGCGTCCAATTTACGAGCGCGAAGAACTTGCGGAGGAATTCACTGCGATTGGCTTTGAACTTGAGGTAATAAGCGTGCTCCCAAAGATCGCAGACAAGAATAGGCGTCCCCGGCGTTTCGCAAACATCCATCAACGGATTGTCGTGATTTTGCGTGGTCACGATCTTCAGTCGCCCCGATTGCGTCTTGATCAGCCAAACCCAACCCGAACCAAGAACATCTGCTCCCGCACTGACGAAATCATTTTTGAAATCATCGAGCGATCCGAAGTACTTCTCAAACGCATGCAGCAAGTCCGGGGTGATCTCCTGCTCCTCTTTCCGATCGGTCATGATGTTCCAAAAGAAAGTATGATTCCAGTGCCCGCCCGCGTTTCCGCGAACGGCCTTCGGATACCGGGACACTCTCGCCAGAATTTCCTCCAACGTTCGACCCTCGACC
>SXSP01000461.1 GCA_005792225.1 Bdellovibrionales bacterium
CTCGAGCATGTCGCGTGCGATCTCGCTCGCGTTTCAGCGGATTCAATTTACTCCCGACCTTCTTCCTTCGGATTTGATCGGAACGATGATCTTTAACCCGAAGACGGGGGATTTCGCGCCGAAGAAGGGCCCGATCTTCACGAACATCGTCTTGGCCGACGAGATTAACCGCGCCCCCGCGAAAGTTCAGTCAGCACTCCTCGAAGCCATGGCCGAAAAACAGGTCACGATCGGTGACACGACTTACAAGCTCGAATCCCCTTTTTTGGTTCTCGCGACTCAGAACCCGCTTGAGCAGGAGGGGACGTATCCTCTTCCGGAAGCGCAGATGGATCGTTTCATGTTTAAGATCCTCGTCGGCTACCCAACGAAGGCCGATGAGCTCGAGATCATGAACCGCATGGGACAAGATAAACAGCCCACGATCGAGTCGGTGATTTCGCGCGAAGATCTCATGCGCGCGCGTGAGAGGGTGGATCAGATCTACGTCGACGACAAGCTTCGCGGTTATATCGTCGAAATCGTGATGGCGACTCGCGAGCCGGCGAAACATGGTTTGGGTCACATCGCGAATCTCATTCGTGTCGGTGGCAGCCCTCGAGCTTCGATTAGCTTGATCCGCGCGGCGCGGGCGCATGCTTTCATTCGCGGGCGTGGGTATGTTACGGCAGAGGATGTAAAGGCCATCGCTTACAACGTACTTCGCCATCGCTTGATCCTCTCGTTTGAAGCGGAAGCCGAAGAAATCAAAGGCGATGAGATCGTTAAAGAGGTCCTGGGACATATTGAAGTCCCCTAAAGGAGCATCGTTTTGAGTTTACCGCCGGAGATCTTGAAGAAGGTCAAACTTCTGGAGATCAACACAAGGAAGCTCGTCAACTCGCTCTTCGCTGGCCAGTATCACTCGGCTTTCAAAGGGCAGGGGATGACCTTTGCCGAGTTTCGCGAATATGTCGCCGGCGACGATGTTCGCGCGATCTCGTGGCCCGTCACCGCGCGGACGGGAAAAACGTTTATCAAAAAATTCGACGAAGAGCGCGAGCTCACCCTCATGCTCGTTGTCGACATTTCGGGATCTCTCAGCTTCGGATCGGGCGAGTACTTCAAAGGAGAGATTGTCACGCATCTCTCGGCTCTTCTTGGGTTCGCCGCGGCCAAGAACAACGATCATGTGGGACTCTTGCTCTTTACGGATCAGGTGGAGCATTACGATCCGCCGAAGAAGGGGCGAGGTCACATTCAGCGGATTCTCCGCGACCTTTATTATTTTAAACCGAAGAGCCAGGGCACAAGGGTCTCAGTGGCGATGGACCACTTGCAGGGTCTCTTGAAAAAGCGCGCCACCGTTTTCGTTTTCAGTGATTTCCAGGATGCGGCCTTCGCGCAGAGCTTGCGAATGATGTCGAAGAAGCACGATCTCGTCGCGGTTGTCGTTCAAGATCCTACAGAAATCGAACTGCCGAAGATGGGGCTCGTCGATCTTCAGGACGCCGAGACGGGCGAAGTGATGACGGTCGATACGTTTTCGCCCGCGTTCCGCCGGGCCTACAAAGAGCAGATGAAAGAGCTGCGCGCCAAACGTGAACGCGAACTCAGGCAAGCCGGTGTCGACCGCGTTGAGGTGGTGTCGAGCGACAATTTTGTCGACCCCTTGATCGCGTACTTCCGCCAGAAGAATGGTCGGAGGTAAATCGTGGAAGCGAAGTGGACCTGCCAACTCGCCAAGCTCGATTCGCGTGGGCAACCGGGCGAAGCTCTCAGCGAAGAAGCACCGATAACGGTCGGCGAGCGATTCCACATGGCTTGCGAGGGGCCGGCAGCACCGCTTGATTCTCAGGCCTTATCACTCGAACTTCCGCCGAACGCGAAGTACGCGATTCGCATTCTCGAGGCACGGTCGATCGAGGATACGCGCGCGGAATTTATCGCGACGACTTGGGTGGGTTCCACGGTTGAATTTCCGAAGCTCATTCTTACGGATAAGAAGACGAGCATCGATCTGGGGCCGCTGAAGATCTTCGCGAAATCGGTGATCCCGGCCGAGGCGCAACAAGCCGAGCAACCGCCCGAAGCGAAGCCGCCCTACGCACCCGTTCAGCTGGGACTTCCGGGCTACGTCTGGATTTTCGTGGGACTGATCCTCGTGATCCTCGCTCTATGGGGTTTTTGGATCGCGCGCGCGTCGATGAAGCGTCGGCGCCTGAAGTCGCTCCTTGAGAAAAATCAGATTGCGATGACACCTTACAACTTTTTTAATAAGGAACTTCGTCGTCTCAGTCGCACGGGGCCTCATGATACGAAAGAGTACGTGAAAGAATTGAATGAGAGCTTCCGCTGGTATCTCACGCGTGAGCTCGTTGTGCCGGCGGTGGACTCGGGCCCCTCGCAAATCGTAAG
This sequence comes from Bdellovibrionales bacterium, assembly GCA_005792225.1. GTDB lineage: Bacteria > Bdellovibrionota > Bdellovibrionia > Bdellovibrionales > JAMPXM01 > SXSP01. The sequence goes on from SXSP01000461.1 coordinate 2,398, forward strand.
AGAGATTCGAAAAAAACATCCCGAGGTTCTTAAGCCCGTTAAGCGTGAGCTCACGTTGGCCTTAAATGAGTTGGAAAAGGCCCTCTCTGCGAAGCAAGTCGTGGGCGATGAAGACGTCTCTCAATTGACGGAACTCTGCCGAACTCTCGCCGACCGCATTCATGCGGTCAGGAGTGCGTGACGATGTTGGTTTGGGCAACGCTCTCGGCATTTCTTCTCCTTGTTCCCCTCTTGGGTCTCGCCGCATGGAGGGTTTATCGTGAGAAGAAAAACAAACCGACATTGAAGTTTAGCTCGCTCGGGTTCATGAAGGGTGTTGGATCAACGTTTCGTGCGAGGTTCCGCTGGGTTCCGCCGGCCTTGTACTTGGCTTCGCTCGCATGCGCAATCGTGGCGCTCGCGAGACCCCAACAGGCCGACACGAAAGTGAAAAAGAACGTTGAGGGCATCGACATCATGATGGTGCTCGATATCTCGGATTCCATGTTGATCGAGGACATGCAGCCCAACCGCCTCGAGGCATCTAAAGATACCATTTCTCAATTCATCAAGAAGCGGACTTCAGATCGCGTGGGTTTTATCGTTTTCTCGGGAGAGTCTTACACGAGAGTCCCCCTCACCCTGGATTATCCGATGCTGCTCCAGAGCGTGAAGGAAGTGAAGATCAGCCGGAACATCAAGATGGGAACCGCGATCGGCGTGGCCCTCGCGAACGGTGTCGCGCGCTTGAAAGATTCGACCGCGAAGAGCCGCGTGCTCGTCTTCCTCACCGACGGAGAAAACAATACCGGAACGATCGATCCCGAGACCGCCCTCGATATCGCGAAGGGATACGGAATTAAAATTTACGCGATCGGCGCGGGAAAAGATGGTGATGCACA
>SXSP01000462.1 GCA_005792225.1 Bdellovibrionales bacterium
ATAGTCTGGTTGAAGGGCGACGCCCTCCATGATTTCCCAACGATAATTGAGCTCTAAAACCGTTTCGGTCTCAGCGAGATCGTTGCCCGCCGCCGCTTCATCGTTACGATGTTTTTCGCTGACGAAAGCCGATGTAAACGCGATGCCGAGTTTATCTTTTTCCCGCCCAAAGAGGCTTCCGTTCAAAACAAAACCCGCGGATAGGTTTTTCGCGACTTCATTTTCGTCGGCGGCGGCAATTCCGTATCTCAGAAAGCTCCCGACGTTTTTCGATAGCGTTTGATCGATAAGGAAGTACGTTCCGCTATTCGGCGCTTTCGAATACTGCCAAAAGCCGACACCGTATTTGAACGTCAGAACATCTTCGCCGTTTAAGACGTAAGCCGCTTCGCTGATAGTGAGGAGGCCGTCGTCAGGAGAGAGGCGCGCGTGCGTACCGTGAAGCGTGTCAGGATTTCCTGAGATCGCGTTGAAAACGCCGACCTGGAGGTAAAAATCCGGCGTGGGCTCGATGCGAAGGCGAAGCGCCGGCGCGGTGACGGGGAAAATCGAAGGACCGTTTGCGCCCGTTTGCGCGAGCTCCTTGCCGACTCCAAAACTACTATTGAAAAAGAGAGCGGACGTATCGGTCACGTAGAATTCGCTATTGAGATCGTGGAGGCCCGCGAGAATCGAAACGCGCTTTTCAAATAAAAGTTGTTGAACCCAAGCTTCGTACACACGAACGAAGTCAGACGGCGCTTCGATATTGCTCGTCACCTGCGTATCGCCCGCGTACAGAGAATCATCGCCGCCGTGATTTCCGAGGACATAAACAAATGCGCTTAAGCCCCTGGCGCCGACGAGCTTTTCCATGTCGATTGCCGTGCGCAGATCGAGGTTTCCGAGCGTTTGCGCTCCCTTTTGAATTCCACCCGCGACCGTCTCTCGGTATTCGAACTTGTAAATCGCGGTAAAGTCGATGCCGAGTTCGGAGAGACGCCCCTTGGGCTCAACCGGAGATTCCGATTGCGAATCACGCAAAGCCGAACGAGGCACGGTGCTTTCGGGAACCGGAATCGTCGTTGAAGCGGGAGCCCGCGTGGATTCGGTAGATTCCGCGGCCAGAGCGGCACCGCAGGTGATGATCGACAAAAGAGTGGCGATGGAGCTTCTCAATTTCATGCAACCTCTCGCCTCACTTTTCGGACTCAACGAGAGGGCTCTGAACGAGTATTTCTTTTTCGTCTTGGTCTCTAGTTTTTAACTTTAATTAGAGAATGAACGTCGCCTCAATTTGAGTCGACGAGCGACGGTCGCGGGAGAAACCCTAGACCGTCGCCCAGGAAAAAGGATGAATTAGACGAGATGTGCGACGGCCGCGCGCTCTTCTTCGAGCTCTTTCAGCGTCTTCGTCATCATTTCGCGCGAGAAAGGATCGATCTCGATGCCCTGTACGATCTTGTATTCACCGTTTTGAGTCGTGCAGGGAAATCCGTAGATGATCCCTTCGGGGATGCCGTAAGAACCATCGGAGGGAACACCCATCGTTGTCCACTCTTCCTTGGATCCGAGCCACCAGTCGTGCATGTGATCAACGGCCGCACTCGCCGCGCTCGCCGCAGAAGAAAGGCCACGCGCTTCGATGATGGCGGCGCCCCGCTTTCCGACGGTGGGGATGAAAGTTTCTTTGTTCCACTTATCGCCGTCAGGCGTACCAAGGCCGACGAGCTTCGGTACCGGTTGTCCATCCGCAGTCGCGAAACGGAAATCGGGATACATCGTCGGGCTGTGTTTACCCCACACGGTGAGATGCTTGAAGCTCGAAACGGGTTTTCCGGTCTTTGCCGAGAGCTGACCGAGTGCGCGGTTGTGATCGAGACGAAGCATTGCGGTGAAGTTTTTCGCCTTCACGCGGCCGTGCTTCATTGCCGATTTCATCGCGATGTAAGCGTTGGTGTTGCAGGGGTTTCCGACGACGAGAACTTTAACGTTCGGATCCGCGTTCTTTCCGATTGCCTCTCCTTGGACGGTAAAGATCTTTCCGTTTTCAGTGAGTAGATCTTTTCGCTCCATGCCAGGGCCGCGAGGGCGTGCACCGACGAGAAGTGCAATGTGCGCGTCTTTGAATGCGACGTTCGGATCGCCCGTCGCGACCATTCCAGCGAGAAGAGGGAAAGCTCCGTCTTCAAGTTCCATCATCACGCCCTTCAGGGCTTTTTGCGCTTTTTCATCGGGAATCTCGAGAAGCTGGAGGATCACCGGTTGATCAGGTCCGAGCATCGCGCCGCTAGCGATGCGGAAGAGAAGGCTGTAACCGATCTGGCCGGCAGCGCCGGTGACTGCAACACGAACGGGGGATTTCATATTTCATTTCCTTTCGGAGCTTTGTCTTGCCCCAATAAAACCCAGAGTCCCGAGGTCGTCAAACTGAACGTCGCCATGAACCTCGCCATCAACGCCGGTTGACGCTCGGCTCGCGATGGCCCACAATTACCGAATCATTCGAGACATTCGAGTTTTTCAAAGGATCCCTCATGAATATTCACGAGTACCAGGCGAAAGAAGTTCTTCGCAAATATGGCGTCGCCACTTTGGCGGGTCAGATGGCGGAGTCACCCGATAAGGCGGTCGAGGCCGCAAAATCCATCGGCGGAAATCTTTGGGTCGTTAAGGCTCAGATCCACGCCGGCGGCCGCGGAAAAGGCGGAGGCGTAAAAATCGCGAAGTCGCTCGACGAGGTGCGCGATCTTACAAAGAAGATGATCGGCATGAACCTCGTCACTCACCAAACGGGCCCCGAGGGAAAAACGGTCAACAAGGTTTACGTCGAAGCTGGCTGTAATATCAAAAAAGAATACTATGTGGCTGTTCTTCTCGATCGTGTCACCGGCCGCGTTGTCGTCATGGCTTCGGCTGAAGGCGGAGTCGAGATCGAAGAAGTCGCTCACCATTCGCCCGAGAAAATCCACCGCGTGCAAGTGGATCCGGCGGTCGGCTTGATGCCGTTCCAAGCGACTCAGCTCGCTTACGCCGTCGGTATGGAAGGCAAAGTCGCATCGAAGGCGGCGAAGTTCTTCATGGGCCTCTACAAGGCTTATTTGGAAAAAGACTGCTCGATCGCCGAGATCAATCCTCTCGTCGAGACAAAAGAAGGTGAAGTGATCGCTCTAGATGCGAAGATGAACTTCGACTCAAACGCGCTTTTCCGTCATCCCGAAATTCTGGAACTCCGCGACCTCACCGAAGAGGATCCGGCCGAAGTCGAAGCGAGCCATTACGATCTGGCTTTCATTAAGCTGGATGGCAACATCGGTTGCCTCGTCAACGGAGCCGGTCTCGCGATGGCTACCATGGACATCATCAAGATTCACGGTGGTGCCCCCGCGAACTTCCTCGATGTCGGCGGCGGCGCGAACAAAGAAAAAGTCACGGAAGCCTTCAAGATCATCTTGAAGGACAAAAACGTGAAGGGAATCTTCGTAAACATCTTCGGCGGAATCATGAAGTGCGACATC
>SXSP01000463.1 GCA_005792225.1 Bdellovibrionales bacterium
CGCGTGAAGGCGTGGAGAGCCGGGTCCGTCGGCATGAAACCCTCACCCACCCCGAGAAATTGAACTCCGGTCACTTGCGCGGGCTTGGCTTGGCCCCTAACATCGAAGACGATCATCGGTTCGGGCTGAAGATCAACGGGCCCCTTCAACACGGTAACGTATGGCAAAACGAGCGTGTGAACTTTCAATCCCGGAACGATCGCGTGTTCCTTGTAGAACGATCCGAGGTAATTTCGCATTTTCGCGGCGATCTGGTCGACGAGCGCTTGATTTTTCTTTTCGCCGAGAACGTGACCGAACTCGTGGAAGAGAATCTGCATGGCATCGAGGAGACCAAACGATGTGGTCGGATCATTAATCATCTTGAGGTTGAACCAGATGTCGCCATCCATCTTGGCCGTTCGTTCGGTCTTATCCGGCGCGATGATGAAATCCTCGGATTTATCTGAGAAGCGAAGCTTGATCTGGGTTCGCATCGACGTTCGATCCGAACCGGGCTCGATGGGAGGACCGAGGCGAACGAATCGTTGAATGATGGTGTTTCCGACCTTAAAAAATTCCGCGCGCTCATTAGGGGTCAGCTGATCGAGGAAAGTGTCGCTCCCGGAGAGTATAAACAGGGTTCCGAAAAATCCCTCGTATGCCGAGCTCACAAAGGCCCGACGATCCACGGGTTCTCCGTGCGCTAAAGCGCCAAACAACGTCAAAAAGATCGACAGCAGGGCGATACTCATCGCCCTGAAGACGCGCATACGAAACATGCTGATTGATCAAAGCAAGGACTTCGCCAAGAAACTAGCGACGGACCCGCTTTACGATGCGTGCCTGGAGAGCGCCGGCTTCGACTTCCTCGTCTTGGCGAGCGGTGAAATACACCTGAAGTTCCCCCGCAAAAGAGCCGCTCGCGGAGCAATCCCACTCAATTCGACCTAAGGCAACGGCTTGATTCTCCGAAAGCACCTGAACATCAGCGAAATCCAGCTGCACCGCCGAGGGTTCTCGGCAATCGAGGGCGGAAAGAACGTGACCTGAGAGATCGACTGTCGTGGTTTTTCCTTCGAGCGAAACGAAAGTTTCGCTGCTCGCTCGTGTTTGCACTTTGAGCGTGTGAAAGAAGAAATTTCCGAAAACGAGTTGGACCGAAATAGATTCGAGATCCTGAGCGACATCACGAAAGACGGTTTGCGCAAGGCGCGAAGAGTTTGTGGAATCAAGCGACTGGGTTGCCATCAATCGAGCCTGAAGAACAAGCGCCGCGATCTCGGAGAAACTTTTCACCTTAGGATGCGGACCTACTTGATAGAGTTCGCACGATGAAATGCGAACCTGACGGCTTGAGAGAACTTCGACGCCCGATTGGCGGCAGGTCGGATCGAATTGAAGATCCACGCTCGCCATCGCAGCCCTCTCGATAAGTGATGCTTCCTGGAAAGTGAATTCGCAAACCGCAGGGCTCTTTACGCACGCACTCACCTGCCTCCCCATCGTGATGTTCGCGGAGTAGGCTTGCATTTCGCCGAAACCGCCGCCTTTTCCAACCCCCTGTACACCAGCGTGGGCGTTCAACATCATAAGTAATAGCGCGAGAAACTTCATTTCGTGGCTCCTTCGTTTGAACGCCAGATGGGAAAACTTTGAATCGTGACCGCTTGAATACAGTCACCGCCCGGCTCGTGGGCGTACCGATTGAGAGTGTCGAGGACGGACTTACGAATATCCGCTAGCAACTTCTCAACTTGGTTGGAAGGAACCGAATAGATGAACGACTGGCTGTCGTGATGGATCGATTCGTTTTCTTCGAGGGCTTTTTGCGCGAGTTCCAAAATTTGAGATTGAAAGGTTTTAATCGCCGCGGAGGGACCGTCGTCTCCGAAATAGTTGGTGCTTTGATCCGGCTTCAGGCCTTGAGCAGTTTCTTTCAAAAGTTCCAGGCGTAGGAGCCGCTTCACCGCGGCACTAGCTGTCGAGGAGGAGATGTTGAGATCGCGAGAGATCACGCGTGAGTCAACGGCATCCTTGAGGAGACAAAGTTCGATGATCGCCAAGTGGTACCAGTCGCTGATGCACTTGAAGGCGTCGAGCGAGTATCGGTAGGCCCCATCTTTCGTTCGCGCCTTCGCCCGCATCTGAGCTGACTGGCGAACGCCCGGGTCGCGGTCAAAACGCGCGAGTATTAAATCTCGAAAATGCTCTTTTCTCTTGAAGCTCCAGTTGAGTTTCGTCGAGAGATTCTCGATTCGCTCCTCCGACATGCCGACGCGAGACTGAAGAAAATCATTGAGGCTTGAAGGACTGATCGAGAGATCCCGTGCGAAGGCCCTCATCGAATAAGAGGGCCGCCGGGCGCGCCGCAGTTCGTGCTCGAACTTAATGTAGTCACGCGGATCTTTAAAGAAGAGCTCTGCCATTGGCCGCTCCATCTAGCATCAACTTGAACCGGTGGCAAGACTCGCCCGCGCGTTTCGTGACCGTTCACGAACGTACACTTTGTACGTTCGATGAGAGGAGTTTTCTAGATCTCCAAAACGGGCGCGTGTACCAAATCTTTAAACCAAAGGAGTTCATATGACTTTCGCATTGAAACTCGCGACTGCGGGTTTGCTCTTATCGCTCACCGCGTGTTCCGCGAGCATCACATCAAGTGGTGACGGCCTTTCGGGTGGATCCGCCGACGGCCGCGTTCTGAAAGAATCGAGTGATCCCCTCTCAGGCATCGTGGATCAAAAATCTTGGCGGGCCCAGAAAGCGATCGCGCGTTTCGAACAGGGTGAATACTCCGTTACAATCGCCGGAGCTGATGCGGTACTCACCTGCGGAAATTTTTTCCCGATGGCGCCTCACGTGGCGTTCGTCGTTCCCAATGGTCCCGGCCGCTACCCGTATGATGGCTCGGGCGGTGGTCGTCTCGTGAACTTCATTTTTCCGTATACAACCCCGAATGGTGGGGGCTCGGATAACGTCCTGGCCTCGAAATCTTTGATCGTCGTCGACGAACTCAAAGACGGCGTCATGCGAGGAAAAGTTTCCGCACTCTCGCCGACTTCGACTGATCATTCCTACGAGCTCGCAGGAAAATTTGAAGCTCAGATTTGCAACGGGCCCGCAGGCCCCCTCAGCGTGACGGCGAAGGGAGCCGCGGGTTTCGATGTCGCCTACGTCGAGGCTGTTCCACTCTCGACCAGCACCTACGAACTTCGCTTCATGAACAAGATTCCCTCCCGAAAATGCGAGAAGTGGTCGGCCTGGATGATGAACGAAGTTCCGATCAAGTACGTGACCTTGCGCGCACCCGCCAAGGTCGGGGCCATCACCGTTGCGCCGGAAGTCGTTGAGTACGGGAGCCAAGCGAATTCTGGCGGATGGTCAACCGCGTACTTTCTAGGCTCGGCCGAAGTGACGAGTTTGTCGAATTCAAAGATCGGCTACTCACTCAACGTGAAAAGCCAAGCCAGCGATGAAATCGTCGTCATAGGTCAAGGTACGGCCGAAATCTGTCCTTAAAGGGGGAAATATGAAATCCAGTTTACTTGTTCTGCCGTTTCTTCTCGGCGCCTGCGCGTCAACTCAGGTTGCTAAACAATTTCGATATATCAGCTACGAGGACACGCCCACTCCGCAAAAGTCCGTAGGCAATATCGAAGGACGGGATTGCTCATGGTCCGTTCTCGGCTACTCTATGGGCCAGCCAACCGTGAGGTCTGCCTTTTCAAACGCGGTCGCCCAAAGGACGGAGGGATTCATTCCCGGTCAGTCGGGCGAGACAAAAGGATCTCAGCTGAAAACTTTCAAAAACGTGACCGTTGAAGATGACGGGTTTCACGCTTGGGTCGTCGGCCGCACTTGCGTGGTGGTCGCGGGAGAGGGGTATCTATGAAATGGGTCGCACTCATCATGATCTTGAGTCTCTCCGCCTGCGCCACACGGAGTGTAAAGGTGATGGACGCGAGTTGGGTTTCTATGAAACACGCGCGTTCGCCACAAAACATCGCGGCTTTAAAGTCAGTGGGCACGATCGAGGAACGCTTCTGCCAAGAGAGCTGGAGCGGCTCGTACGGACTCATGGATGAAGTCGTAAAACTTGCTGAAAAGAAACACGGCATCGACTACATTCGAAATGCGTCGTTCACGAAGGAAGTCGGCCACCAGTGCGCGACGGTCGTCGGCGAAGGCTTCCGGATCGACGACAAGGTCACGCGATAGCAAAGCGAGCTGCGCGGCCAGAGTTATGGCGCGCGCAGCTCGGCTCAAGCCAGATCCTCAAAGCGCGAGCCAGAGAACCTCGAACGGGGGAAGATCCATCTCGATCGACTTTCCCTTGACCCGGTAGTTCACTTTTTTCTCCAAGAGAAGATCGAAGAGTTCTTTCGGTGCTTTCGTGAGTTGGATCGTTGTCGTAATCGGAGCATCGGAGAGGTTGTGCACGACGAGTGTTGACTCTCGACCCGGGATTTCGCGCGAGTACGCGACGGCACTTTCGTGGCTCGTTTCGCGGATGATGGTCTTTCCACGGCGCATGGACACGCGCTGCTTACGGACCTGGATCATTCGCTGCACGTTTAAGAGTAATGCTCCCTCCGGAGAGGCTTTTCCGGAAGTGCGAGCTTCGTCGTAATCTTTTTTTGCAATCGGGCCGCGACCATCGTCACGAGAGTCGTACTGGCCGCCACGCTCCTTCTGAGCCTTGAGCGCGAACTGGTGGTTGCTGCTCGCCATGATCTCATCGCCGTAATAGATGATCGGAAGTCCGCGTAAACCGAGCATGCCGAGCGAGAACGCCATCGCGATCCGACGGGGATGGTGATCGAGGAAGTTCGCCATGCGACCGCCGACGCCGAGGTCTCCGCGGAACGGAACTCCCTTTTTCGTATCGAGCAGCTCGCGACGAATCACATCGCGCACGGAATCCGGCACCATTTCGAGCGTGAGTTCGTCGTGGACGCGCAGGAAGTTAGCCCAAACCGTTCCTTGCGGAGGTTCTGGAGTGCGCTCGAGCGACTCTAGGAAGAAGCTCTTTTTCTTCGAGAGAAGACTCGCCCACGTGTACGCCATGAGATCAAAGTTGTAAGCGAGCTGCCCGGCCGATGTGGTTTTCATAACCTGATCGAAATGTTCGTTCCGAATGTTCTCGGCTTTTCCGTAGTATTTGTAGACGACCGGAACGGGCTGATTGGCTTCGACGATGATCGCCGTTCGCGGTGAGGCTTGCGCTAAGAAGTGACGAAGACCCTCCACGACCTTCATCGTTCGCGGATCGCTTTCTTGATCCTTGAATAGGAATGGGATCGCATCCAAGCGAATCACGTCGATCCCTTGGTTCGCCCAATAAGAAACGATGCCGAGAGCCTCGCTCATGACCCGGGGGTTGGTGTAATTCAAATCGAACTGGAATGGATAAAAGGTGTGGTAAACCCAAATGTCATTCCCGCTTGCGTCTTTCATTTTCACGTAATGAGGATGATTCGGGTCGGCGAAGTCAGGAAAGATCACGCGACGTTCAACTTCGACGGTTTCTCCCTTTTCGTTCTTTTCACTGTAAATTGCGGCCATGGGGCGTTCGTCTTTGTCACGGATGACCCTGACGACTTTCGGTTCACTCTCCAGAATGTGGAAATACTTGCGGTAGACGGGATCTCCCGCGATCGCGGCCTTTGCCCACGCGTGCTCCGACGAAACGTGGTTAAGAATGATGTCGAGCTGGAAGGTTCCGTCCCTCTTGCGGAGGTTCTTCGCGAACTCGCCAAACTCTTTATTTCCGCCGTACCGAGGATCGATGGCTTTATAGTCTTGAACATCGAAGCCGGCGTCGCGGCGGGGTGATTTGAGAACCGGCAGCGTGTAAACTTGAGTCACGCCGACGGTGTCCAGAAGATAACTCTGCATGGAATTCAACGTCTTAAACGTTCCCTTACCGGTCTCGCTTCCCATCGAGTCGACGTAGAGCATGAGCTGCACTTGATCTTCGAGCCAGTTTGGATCCTTGAGTCGTTTGAGGTCGCTCTCGAGCAATTCTTTTGGGCGCTCCAAGAGGGTCTTCTTCTTCATAGATTCGAAGACTTCCGCTAGAGCGGTCGCGGTCTTTTCATCTTTATATATGTCTTTGAAGATCTCGCGGACTTGCTCGCGGGCACTGCCTTTGACTTGCACCGCCGCCGCGAATGCGTCGGTACAAATATTGGCCGCGTGGGCCGGCACTCCGCTGAAAAGGGAAAGACTCACCAAACCAGAAAGCGAATAAACAAAAAGGATATTATTTTTTTTCATGGCCTTCGGTAAAGCAAACTGGATTCCATGTCGAGATGGCGGAAATTC
>SXSP01000464.1 GCA_005792225.1 Bdellovibrionales bacterium
GCTCCAAGGGCGATAATTCCCCCGATGCTTACATGCCTTCGAACACCGCTTCGCACTGCGAATACGTCAGCAATTGGATGAAGATCAAAGCCATCTGGGAGCTTTCAGCCACTCGGGATGAGATCGCGGCGATCGAAGAAGTCTTTAAACGCAATCGTTGCCAGCCCTCTGACAATCTCCTTCGCGCGACGGATCTCATGAATCAGCGTCACGCTTCGCAACAGGTCAGCGACGTCTGTAGCGACTTTGACGGCACGCTCAACGCAGCCATGCGTTGGGAGCAACCGACAGAAGAATCCGACTGAGCTGGTTCAAGAAACTAATGCGAAGACTCCTTAAGCCACTCTAAGGCCTCTTCCGCTGTCCGCAGTTTTCCCTCAAGTTGAAGTAAATAAGACTCATTGAGAAGACGTCCCATCGTCGGGCCCGGCTTGAGGCCAGCGACTTTCGCGGATTCTCCGTTTAAGAATGGTGCGGGAAGCTCTCCCGTCGGCATGATCTCCGCTTTAAGGCCCGCGAGGTAGGCTTCGCGGTCCGTCTCCTTCGAGATGCTTGAATCATCTAACCGCGCAACGACACTCGCCACGCGGAGAGCCGTTTTCGCCTCAGGCTTTGATAAGAGGAGCGCAAGTTCGCCGCGCCTCATCTGCGACGGATTCAGAAACGAAGGGAGGTTTTTTATCGAAAAGACGATGGCGTCGGCCTGTTTATTGTCGAGTTTCAGAGACTTCGTAAGAAACTCGCGAAGTCCGCGATCACCGAGCTTCGATGCCGCCGGCATCACGAAAAGAGCGAGGGATACGGTGAGCTCCGTCGGAACATGAATCGATTCGATATGGAAAGAGTCGAGCCACTTCGTTTCTCGTTTAAAAATCTCCTCGGCAAGTTCGGGAAAAAGAACGCCGACGAGGCCCGATGAAAGTAGAAGCCCTAAACCCTTCAGTCGCGAGCGTGTTTTTAGAAGCTTACTCAGCTCGTCGCGAATCCGTTCGCGGCTGACGACCGAGACCTCCGGAGCCCGGCGGAGGATCGCCTCGAGCGTTCCGGGATGAATATCGAAATCCAGCTGAGCCGCAAATCGTACGGCACGCAGGATGCGAAGTTTATCTTCATCAAATCTTTTGTCGGCATCGCCGACCGTTCTGAGGGTTTTCTTTTTGATGTCGGCCTCGCCGCCGACGTAATCGATGATCCGGTCAGAGTCGATATCGTAAAAGAGAGCGTTGACGGTGAAGTCGCGTCGTTTCGAGTCCGCTTCCGCCGTTGAGAAACGTACACCCTCTGGCCTACGACCATCTTTGTACTCGAGGTCCTCTCGGAAAGTAGCGATTTCGAGTTGAAAACCCTCATGCGGGAGAATGATGACTCCGAACGCTTTTCCGACCGCGAGTGAGCGAGGAAACAGCGCCTCAACCTGATCGGGCGTCGCATCGGTGGCAATGTCGAAGTCATTGGGCTCGCGATTCATTAGAAGATCGCGAACGCAGCCGCCGGCCAGGAGCGCTTCGAAGCCCGCTTCCTTTAACCTGCGGGTCGCCTCTTTGACATGAGGCCACTGGATGTGGTTTTCAAAGGCTCGCATGCCTTTCACGCTAAGCGAGGATCCATGAGTTTGTCGAGCGAGATCGAGGCCCTCGCGGTTGCCGAGGGCTTCGAGCAAGTCGGAATTGCCGAGCTTTCCACCCCGCTAACGATTGGGATTTATGAGCAGTGGCTGAAGCGCGGATTTCAAGGCGAGATGTCGTACTTAGAGCGACACCTAGAAGAAAAACGTGAGCCTCAAAGATTGCTCAAACGCGCGCGGTCGGCGATTGTTGTAACAAAGAATTATGTTCCACACCCGGAGCCGGTCGAGAACTTTCCGTTATCAAGCTCCACGCGAGTGGCGAGCTATGCTCGGGGTCGGGATTATCATCACTTCTTAAAAGCGCGTTTAGAGCGAGTCATCGCGGCCCTCAAAGCGCGCTACCCAGATGAGGAATTTGTTTGTTTCACGGATTCTTCGCCAGTTCTGGAGCGGGATCTCGCAAAACGCGCGGGTCTCGGCTGGTTCGGTAAGAACACATGTCTTCTTTCCCGGGAGCACGGAAGCCTCTTCTTCATCGCTGAAATCTACACGACGCTTGCTAAACCAGAGGTCGCGCGGCTGGAAGTTCATGACCATTGCGGAACCTGCACCCGGTGCCTCGATGCGTGTCCCACGGGCGCCCTTAAAGCTCCTCGTGAACTCGACGCAAGGCTTTGCATTTCGTATTTAACGATTGAATCGCGAGATGTGCCGGCTGAGCCGCTTCGCACGCAAATCGGCCCATGGCTCTTTGGTTGCGATATCTGCCAGACCGTTTGCCCTTGGAATTTGAGACTCGTCAAAAAGGGGGAGCGTCCTGCGGCACAGCCATCGTTGAACGACCGGGAGGAACTTGTGAGGGATCTTCGCTTTCTTTTAGCGTCGTCCAATCGATCTCTCGAAAAGGCCTTTCGGGGAACGGCGATGTCACGAGCCGGTGGATTTGGGCTTAAGCGAAATGCCCTCATCGTGGCGGCAAATTCCGTCGCTATCGAACTTAAGCCCGAGATCGAGGCGCTTTCCCTCGATCCTAAACTCGGTGATCTCGCTCGCTGGGCTTTAACAAAAATCAGCAGCGAACAAAAACTTTGAGCTGAATCAAGCCTTCGAGTGCATCAGAAAAAGCAGAACTGCCAACGGAACCCAAAGTCCGCTCAAGATTTGATCTTTCGTTTTCTGCGTGCTCGAGAAGTTGGTGAATTGAAGTGCGCGGCGCCTCGCTCACTTCGTCGATCAAGTAGCCCTCGATCCAATCAACCGTTTTTGTTTGCACCTGCCCGGCAACCCGAAAAAATAACTCGACCGCATCGAGCTTCACGATTTGCAGCGTCGGATTGAGCATCACTCGCTGGCCACCGTGAATGGTCCGCTCCTCTTGGGGTGAATAGAGAGCCTGAAGGTAAGCCCAGTCGCGGGCCGCCGCCGCTGCTAGAGAGTTTTGTCGACGTTGACGTAAGAAGCCTGAGAAAAAGCGTAAGCCCTCCCACGGGAAGTCGCCCGCCTCGGGCATTGCTTTTTCGTAATCGTTCAGGTGCGACTTCAGCTTGAGTTCTCCTATTTCGGTCAATACTGACGGATAAATCTCTTTCGCCCAATTGAAGAGACCCGGAGGGCTCACTGAAAATGAATCGACGAGCTCGAGTTCTCGCCCCAGGCTCCCAACCGCAAGCAATGGGGAGACACCGGGACCAGCAAGAAGTTTCGATCGTGAGTTTTTTTTGATCCAATCATCCGCCTCGCGCAGGCGAATCTCGTGCGAGACTCCGCTTCCGAGAAAAACGCGGGAGAGGACCCAAAAAACTTCACACCTTTCATTGATTTCTTCAAGATGGGCTCTCAGAGCACCCCCGCTCACCGTCGCGAGATCAAGCGGAAGAAGCCACGCCTGATTCGAAAACTTCGGCTTCGGCCAAAGATCCGGCCTCCTCAAGGGCGACGGGAGAAGAAAATCAACGACACTCATTCGGGTTTATACCTGTGAGGATCCTGAAAGTGATGTTCGATGCGGATGAGCCGGTGCATGAGGATTTTCTCGAGGTCATTTCGCAGAAAAAGATCGTCTGCGAGCGCGCCGAAGATTCCGTAGGGTAAACGAAAATCGACGAGGTCCGTCAGGACCGTCGTGTTCGCGTCGTGACTCGTGAGGACCTGTGTATGCGACCAGCTGCGAAAAAAACCGGAAACCTGATGGTACGCGAACCGCTTGTTCAACTCGCATTCGTCGACTCGCGCAACCACATGAACTGACACTCCAAAGCGAACGAAGACCGCTTCGAATTCAGCGCGCTCTTTCAGCTGCGGGAGCGAACTCGGAAAGTCCACCTGAAGGCCCGAGAAAGACGCGGGCCCGAGCCAGTCGGGTAAATTGCGAAGCTCGGTGATGTGTCTAAACACTTCGGAGGTCGGCGCCGGAATCAGTCGTGATATCTGCAAATGTCCCAAGACGAACGCCTCCTGATGATCTCTAGAAATTGTAGAAGCCTCATCGCGCCCTGGCAAACACGGAGGCCAGAGTGTTCGCTCTTTTTTAGCTTTGACCTTCCAGATGAGAAACCTTATATCAACCGCCACCTGCAAAGGAAGTGAGCAAGAGTGAACGTTCAGCCCCTGCCTAGAGCACTCATGATCGGCCTGGTATTTCTCGGAGCACTTCTCGCTTCGATGTGGCTCTTACCCCAAGCTCATGCAGGTAACGTCGTGGGCTTTCTCGTCAGTGAGCCCGGCCAACCGTACAAACTCAAAGTTCAGGACTCAGCGGCGGCGATGACGATCGAAGCCGGTGAGTGGGTCGTTACGACTCTCAAGCATCTGCGCGACGGGAGCCTCATCGTCGGAACCGGCCACGTTTCGCACGAACAAAAAACGGTTCATCTCGACTCCGTACAGACCGTGGGGCTCACCGAACTTCTAGGAACCTGGCAGAGCTCGCGCTGGGAAGTCTTCGAGTTCCGCGACTTCAACAGCCTCATGCGCTACCTGCCGATGGAAAATTCCAGAGGCTCACTTGAGCTCAAGTTTGTCGAGAGCTACGACTACGTGCTGACGCCCGACAATCAAGACACGTATTCAATTTTTATCACCGATAATTCCAAGCGGATGATGGTTGGAACACTGCATTTGAGTGCGGGTTCCGTGATCCTCACCGTCTATGATTCTGAAACCGGCCGCGAGTCCGAAAAGATCTCGCTTTCACCGCTTTCCTTGAAGTAACCTTCGAAAATGAGCTTCGAAACCGTCGATTCGCGATTGTTTTTTTCGCGTCACGACGCACAGGATCCCCGCCTGGGTGATTACGTGCGCCGCGATCTGATCACGCCAACGCCGAGCGCTCTCGAAAAAGCACTCCGTGCCGAGTCCGTACGCTCCTTTGTCATCGCCGGCTATCCTGACGACGAAGGAATCCAGATCAACGGTGGACGCCTCGGCGCCGCGCTCGCTCCGGATTCCGTTCGTAAGCCGCTCTACAAGATGACACCGCCGCTTTTTCCGTCGTCGACCTCGGCCGATGATCAAAAATTTTCGATCATCGACTTGGGTAATCTCAAAACCAGTTCTTTCGCTCTCGGCGATCGTCACTCCGAAGTGACCGAGTTCGGAAAAGTCTCACTCAACGCCGGTGCCACGTGGATCGGGATCGGCGGAGGACATGACTACGGGTTCCCCGATGCGGCCGCCTATATCCAGTGGGCTAAAGCTCATGGCGAGCGGCCGCTCGTTCTCAACTTCGACGCCCACCTAGACGTTCGACCTGTCTCAAAAGGCCTCTCGAGCGGCACTCCTTTTTTCCGGATGCTCGAGGCGTATCCCGAAGTCGATTTCGCCGAGATCGGGATTCAAGGGCACTGCAACTCCCGAACGCACCTGGAGTGGGCGAAGAGCCGTGGTGCGCGCATTCTCACTCAGGAACAAGTGATGGTTTCGGGCGAAAGCTTCACGACGCACGTGATGAGACTTCTGGGAGATTGGATCTTGAAGTCGCGGTCGGTTTTCTTATCGATCGACATCGATGGATTCTCCTCCGCCATCGCACCGGGCTGCAGCCAGAGTTGGGCGACCGGGTTTTCCGCGCAAGACTTTTTTCCTTGCCTTGATGTGCTCACATCACGGCTCGATGTGCGAATGCTCGGCATCTACGAAGTCTCGCCGCCGCTCGATTCCGATGACCGAACGTCGAAACTCGCCGCTCAAATTGTCCATAAGGTCCTCGCATGAAGAGAGGGTTCGGAAGCGACAATCACAGCGGCGTGCACCCGCGGATTTTGGATGCGGTCTCGCGAGCGAATGCCTTTCATGCTCCCAGCTACGGAACGGATGAGCTCACTCGAAAAGCCGAAGAAGTCATGAAATTACATTTCGGGCCAGACGCCGAGACCTTCTTCGTTTTCAATGGAACGGCCGCGAACGTTCTCTCACTCAGCGCCCTCTTAAAGCCCTTTCAGGCCGTCATAGCCGCAAGCCAGGCGCATATCATCAATGATGAGTGCGGAGCGCCCGAGAGGATTCTCGGCTCAAAGATTATCGCGGTCCAAACGCCAGATGCGAAACTTACGCCCGAGTTGATCAAGCCCCATCTCATTCGTCGGGGGGATCAACACTACTCGCAGGTTCGCGCGATTTCGCTGACGCAGCCGACGGAGCTGGGGACGGTTTACTCGGTCGAAGAAATTCGCGCGCTGGGTGAGTTCGCACGTAAAGAGAATTTGTTTTTACATGTGGACGGCGCTCGCCTCGTGAATGCGGCCGTCTCACTCGGTGTGACGCTCAAAGAAATGACGACCGACTGCGGGGTCGACATTATTTCCGTCGGCGGAACAAAGAATGGCCTCTTGTTCGGTGAAGCCGTCGTCTGTTTGAGGCCGGAAATTTCCAAAGATCTGAAGTACGTTCGCAAACAACTCATGCAGTTGCCCTCCAAAACGCGTTTTATTTCTGCGCAGTTCCTGGAATTTCTTGGGACCGATCTCTGGAAAGAAAATGCGCGGCACGCAAACGCGATGGCCCGGCGACTCAGCGACGGATTGCAGAAGTCAAAGTTCGCGAGGGTCACGCAAAAAGTGGAGGCCAACGGCGTGTTCGTGCTCATTCCGAAGGCGTTGGTCTCTCGACTGCGGGAAACTTCGTTTTTTTACGTATGGGACGAAGCGACTTTCGAATGTCGCCTGATGACGACGTGGGATACGGACCCGAAAGATATCGACGAATTCATCGCTCGACTTGAGCACCTTGGAGAATCAAGCCGATGACGTACACCAGACAAGAGGACACGGAAGCTCTTGAGCGTCAGGTTCGCGAAGAGAAGATCAAACGTCGAAAAAAAAGAATTAAGACGTTCTTTATTACGACGGCCGTATTCTGGCTCATTTCGGCGACCGCTCTTACGGTTTTTCTTAAGTTCTATCTTGATCCGCTGATTCAACAAAAATTAGAGGCGAAGGGTTCGGAGATCCTCGGGGCTCCCCTTAAGATCGGAAAAGCTTCTTTAGGTTTTTTTCCAACGGTTCACCTCAAGCTGAGCGCGGTTCAGTTCGCAATGCCCTCGTCATTTCTCACCGGCACCACGTCGGAAGCTAAGATTTCACTCGGTGCGAGTGCTTTCCAACTTGCGACCGGCGGCGCCCTGGGTGTGGTCACAGTTGAACTCGATGAGCCGCGCATCGAGATCCAGCAACCCGCACCGCCCCCGCAGCAAGCGGCTGGCCCTCAGAGCCCCTCTTCCCAAAATGAGGATCCTGCACCTCCCCTA
>SXSP01000465.1 GCA_005792225.1 Bdellovibrionales bacterium
ATCAGCCGCAATGTCGAGGCGGCGGGTGGCGATGTCGGCGCTTCATCGGCTGACGCCGACGCGGTGGCGAGCATGGGGCTCCTGCAACTCGCTCGTGATCCGCGCGCGAACCTCATGCAGACCTTGCAGGCGGCTCACATCGCGGAGCTCACCGACAACGATGGTTGGGAAATGCTGATCTCACTTGCGCGTGAGATGGGACACGAGAACATGGCGGTTCGCTTTGAAAAAGCGCTACAGGAAGAGCAAGAACACCTTGCTCATACCCGTAGGTGGATGAAGGAACTGTTAATGAAAGAAGGACCGCAACTTCAGTGAGGAGGGAAGGCGAGCAAGCCTTCTTTTCTCTCTGGTAAAACAAACTGATAACCTGAGCCGTGAATCGAATTGATGTAATTCGATCGCGGCCCCAGTTTTTTTCTGAGTTTACTCACGTGCGTGTCGACGCTGCGGCTGTAGACATGGATGTCTTCGCCCCAGATCGTTTGCAGAATCATGTCGCGCGAAATGACTTTATTGGGCTGGCGCGCGAGTAGAAAAAGCAGTTTGAATTCAAGCGGCGTCAGATCGACCTCGGTCGTTTTGACGGCATCAAGACTGGTTTCATGAATTGATACCTTTTGGGTATCTTTGTTGATTTCCAGATCCCCCGCGCGCAAAACCTGCGAGCGTTCGAGATCCTGCATGCGTCTGCGAATTTTCGCGTCCACTCGGACTTTCAATTCCGTCCCGTCGAAGGGTTTCGTGATGAAGTCATCTCCACCGACGGAGAATCCGAAGACTTTATCCGTCACTGTATTCTTTGCCGTTAAGAAAACAATCGGTGTTTGTGCGAACTCGTCATTTGCCCTCAATACCGAGCAGAGTTTAAAACCATCTCCGTCTGGCAAGATGACGTCCAACAAAATGAGATCAAACTGTTTAGAGTCGAGACAGCGCGAAGCTTCCCCCACGGTTTTGACCCAGTAAATTCGGTATGCGGTCCCGAGTGATCTTTTGATGAGTTCAAAAACTTCGTAGGAATCCTCGACGACGAGCAATCTATGCATTTCCGTTCCCCCCCCAAGATGTCCGGATGAGAAATACATGATCGATGATTATTCTTGCAACAGTGACATCGGACGTTACTCCAGAAAATGTTGAACCGGCGTTCTACATCGCGAGATAAGTACTCATTATTGATTTATTTATGAGTGAATGGCGAAAGACTCAACCGTGTGCAGGAGCTCACGCTTGTTGACCGGTTTGGTGAGGTGCTCATTGAAACCAATTTCAAGACAATGCTCGCGATCCTCGCGCATCGCATGCGCCGTGAGAGCGATGATCGGGACCTTGTAACCGATACCACGTAAGCGTTTGATCGCTTCGTACCCATCAAGATTTGGCATTTGCAAGTCCATCAAAACGATATCGAATTTGCCGTGGAGAGCTTTGTCCACGCCTTCCAGGCCGTCGCACGCGAGATCAACTTCTGCGCCCGCGGATCTCAGAAACCGCGATACGAGCGCTCTGTTGTCCGCGGAATCCTCGACGAGAAGTATATGGAGGTTTCTCAATTCCGGCGCGGCGGGTGAAGCAGGGAGACGCGTTTCCGTCGATCCTTGAAGCGTTTGTGCCGAGGCAAAATCGACGAGTCGAATGTGCTCGATCGGACCGGGATCGATCTCAACGGAGAAAGTGCTCCCGCGACCAACTTCGCTTCTCACGAGCATGAGATCGCCTCCGAGAGCGCGCGCGATTCGGCGGCCGAGTGCGAGACCGACTCCCGAGCCACCGAACTTTCTCGTCATCGACTCATCTTCTTGAGTGAATGGTTTGAAGAGTCGTTCTGCCGTCTCTTTCGGGATGCCACGTCCCGTGTCCTCGATGTTGAATCGCAATCGGGGCGCCGTAAACGGCGCGAACTCAACGCTTAGACTCACGCGCCCCTGGGGCCGATTAAATTTCACACCATTACCGATCACGTTGAGTAAAAGCTGACGCAAACGCGCGCAGTCCGTCTCGATATATTCCGGAAGCGCGGTGACGTATTTCATTTCAAAGTCGATACCCTTCTCCTCGCACTTAAGCCGTGCGAGACTCGCCACGTCCTTCAAGAATTCGGTCAGCTTGAATTTTAGTTTCGAAACAGGGAGAGCGCCCGTCTCGAATTTTGAGACATCGAGCAGATCGTCGATGAGGCGAAGGAGCTGATCGCCATTTCTCTTGATCGCGGCGCTCAAATCTCCCTTTTGTTTATCGTTATTCGGTTCCGACGCTAACAGTTCTGAAAAACCGAGGACCGCGCCGAGCGGTGTTCTGATCTCGTGACTGATATTTGCTAAAAAATTTGTTTTAGCGAGATTGGCCGCCTCGGCGCGCTCGCGGGCCTTTTCGCGCTCTTTTTCGCTTCGATGCAATGTCGTCATCGTCGAGATCAGAATGGCCGACATCAAGACCATGCTGCCAACCAGTTGAATCAGTGTCGTGAAATCGGAGTCGTAGAATCCGTAACTCTCACCGAGGTTCGCGAGTCCGCGGAAGAGCAGCGGAGCGATGATAATCGCGAAGAGCATCCGACGCGCCATCAAGGCACTTGGCGATTGCGAACTAAACGCCTCGATGAAGCCCCGCTTCGGCCTCGATGCGAGAATAGCGAAGCTCATTAAGATGAAAGCAACCGTGGTTTGAATGGCCATCTGCGTGTAAAACGCCGATCCGAATATATAAGTGAGTCCGATCAAGTAGCCGATGAGCCCCTGAAAAGACGCGACGAGAG